>DAISLG010000181.1:0-4607 GCA_036820565.1 Gaiellaceae bacterium
TCTCCCTTCGCCCATGCCCATACGGGAGACGGCCTGTCCAGCCACGTCCGGGGTCAGACCCCGGACGTGGCTTGGGGGGACAGTACGCTCGCGCGGTGAGCACCTTCACGATCGAAGCGACGGACGGTGCGGCCCGCGCCGGCGTCCTGCGGACCGCGCACGGCGAGATCCGCACGCCGGCGTTCATGCCGGTCGGGACGAAGGGGACGGTCAAGGGCGTCGACCCGGACGAGCTGCGCACGCTCGGGACGCAGATCCTGCTCGGCAACTCCTACCACCTGCACTTCCGCCCGGGCGAGCAGCTCGTCGCGGAGCTCGGCGGCCTGCACGCGTTCATGGGCTGGGACGGGCCGATCCTGACCGATTCCGGCGGCTTCCAGGTCTTCTCGCTCCGCGACACCCTGCTCGCGACCGACGACGAGGGCGTCACCTTCCGCTCCGTCTACGACGGCACCGCCGCGCGCTTCACCCCGGAGCTCGCGGTGCAGATCCAGTCGCTCCTCGGCTCCGACATCGCGATGTGCCTCGACGTCGTCCTCCAGCCGGACGTCCCGCGGCGCGAACTCGAGGAGGCCGTGCGCCGGACGACCCTCTGGGCCGAGCGCCAGCGCCGCGCAGACCGGCCCCCAGGACAGCTCCAGTTCGGCATCTCGCAGGGATCGACCGACCGCGAGCTGCGCCGCCGCTCGACCGAGGAGATCGCCGCGCTCGACTTCGACGGTAACGCCCTCGGCGGCCTAGCGATCGGCGAGTCGCGCGAGGAGATGCTCGAGACGACCTCCTGGGCGGCCGCCCTCTTCCCGTCCGGGAAGCCCCGTTACTTCATGGGGATCGGCGACCCCGAGGGGATCCTCGAGGTGATCGAGTCGGGCATCGACATCTTCGACTGCGTCCTCCCGACCCGGCTCGGCCGCACCGGCTCGGCGATCACCTGGGAGGGTCGCCTCAACCTGCGGAACGCCCGCTTCGCGCGTGACCCGGCGCCGCTCGACGAGGGCTGCGCCTGCCCCGCCTGCGGCCGCTTCAGCCGCGCCTACATCCGCCACCTCGTCAACCAGGACGAGATCCTGGGGCTGAGGCTCCTGAGCCTGCACAACCTGCACTTCCTGCTCGAGCTGACGACCCGCGCGCGCGGCGCGATCGAGCGCGGCGAGTACGGATCCTTCAAGCGAGCCACATTGGAGCGCCTCGCATGACCCCCGCAGCGGTGCTCGACTAACCTTCCGGTTCCCGCATGGCCACCCGCCGCTCCCAGCTGATCCTCGTCGCGCTGCTCGCGCTCGCCCTCGTCGGCGTCGCGTTCCTCGCGGTGCCCGGCTCGCCGATCCACAAGCAGGTCAAGCAGGGGCTCGACCTCCAGGGCGGCCTCGAGGTCGTGCTGAAGGCGGAGCCGCCGAAGAACACGAAGCTGACGCTCGCGGACCTCGATCGCTCCGTCGAGATCATGCGGAATCGCGTCGACAAGCTCGGCGTCTCGGAGCCGGAGATCCGCAAGCAGGGCTCCGACCAGATCGTGATCGAGCTCGCCGGCGTCCACGACGCGAACTCGGCCGCGGCGCTGATCGGGAAGACGGCGGCGCTCGAGCTCTACGATCTCGAGACGTCGCTCGTGCCACCGTCGATCAGCGTCACGGGCGTGCCCGTCCCGAAGCCGAAGCTCTACGACCTGCTCACGCTCGTCAAGGCGAGCGCGGCGAAAGGGACGCCGGAGCAGTGGTACCTGTTCGGCACGAAGAAGAAGCTGCTCGCCGGGCCGAAGCCGACGAAGGCGGCCCTGCTCGCGACGAATCGGGCGAAGGCGAACCCGAAGGCGACCATCCTCGCGGTCCCGGCGAAGACGACAGTGATCACGTGCTCGGCGGCGAGCGCGGTCATCTGCCCGCCCGGGATCTCTCCGGTGGGCACGTCCTACTACCTGTTCAAGCACGACCTGACGAACCCCGACGGGCCGCCGCAGATGACCGGGAAGGACCTGAAGCTCTCGGGCACGCGCGCCGACTTCGACACGACGACGAGCGAGCCCGAAGTGCTGATGCAGTTCACGAAGCACGGCAACAAGCGCTTCCACGAGATCACCAAGGACGAGGCGGTGCGCGGCCAGATCAAGGGCTCTGCGCAGCACTTCGCGATCGTGCTCGACAACGAGATCCGCTCCTTCCCGCAGATCGACTACCAGCAGTACCCGACCGGGATCGACCCGACGGGCGGCGGCGCCCGCATCACCGGCATCCGCTCCGTCGGCGAGTCGAAGAACCTCGCGCTCGTGCTCCAGACGGGCGCTCTCCCGGTCAAGTTCAAGACGATCGAGCGCACCGACGTCTCGGCCACGCTCGGCAAGGACTCGCTCAAGCAGGCGAAGGACGCCGCCCTCGTCGGCCTCCTGCTCGTGGCGGTCTTCCTGCTCCTGCTCTACCGCTTCCTCGGCCTCGTCGCCGTGATCGGCCTCGCGATCTACGCGGCGTTCCTGTACGCGGCGATCCTGATCCTGGGCGTGACGCTGACGCTGCCCGGCTTCGCCGGCCTGATCCTGACGATCGGCGTCGCGGCGGACGCGAACGTGGTCATCTTCGAGCGGATCAAGGAGGAGTCTCGCGCGGGCAAGTCCGTGCGCGCCGCGATCGCCGCCGGCTATGCGAAGGGCTTCCGGACGATCCTCGACGCGAACGTCGTCACCGCGATCACGGCGATGGTGCTGTTCGCGGTCGCGACCGCCGGGGTCAAGGGCTTCGCGCTGATGCTGCTGATCGGGACGGTGATCTCGCTCGTCACCGCTGTCGCCGCGACCCGCGCGATGCTCGGCCTCCTCGCCGGCTTCAAGTGGTTCGACAACCCGCGCTTCATGGGCGCCGCGGGCGAGCAGGGGCTGAAGTTCCTCCAGATCGACTACATGCGCCGGCGCTATCTCTGGTTCGCGATCTCGGGCTTGATCGTCGTCGTCGGCGCGCTCTCGCTCGGCTTCAACGGCCTGAATCTCGGGATCGACTTCAAGGGCGGCACCCAGGTGACGTTCAGGACGGCCCAGCCCGTCTCGCTGACGAAGGTGCGCCGGCAGGCGGCCGACGTCGGCCACTCGGACGCGGTCGTCCAGGGGCGCGGGCAGGTGACCGGCCAGGAGAGCTACAAGAGCTTCCAGATGCGGCTGAAGTCGCTCTCGCCGGCTGAGCAGACGAAGCTGTCCGCCGACCTGTCGAACAACGTCGGCGCAGTCGCCCCGGGGACGAAGAACGTCTCCTCGAGCTTCGGGCGCCAGATCGCGAAGGCCGCGATCCTCGCGATCATCTTCTCGCTCTTCTTGATCGTGCTCTACATCGCGCTCCGGTTCGACCTGAAGTACGCGGTGCCGGTGATCGTCGCGATGCTCCACGACGTCGTGATCACGGTCGGGATCTACTCGCTGACCGGGCGCGAGGTGACCGCGTCGACGGTCGCCGCGGTGCTGACCGTGCTCGGCTACTCGATCTACGACACGATCATCATCTTCGACCGGATCCGCGAGAACGTGCCGATCATGCGGCACGCGTCGTTCGCGACGATCGCCAACATCTCGCTCTGGGAGACGATCCGCCGCTCGCTCGCGACGACCTTCATCACGCTCCTGCCCATCGGCGCGCTGCTCTTCTTCGGCGGCGCCACGCTGAAGGACTTCGCGTTCGCGCTGCTCGTCGGGATCACGTCGGGCGCCTACTCGTCGATCTTCATCGCGGCCCCGCTGGTGACCGTCTGGAAGGAGACCGAGCCGGAGTTCGCGCGCCGCCGCGACGTGCCGATGGACGGCCGCGAGGGCGACCGCGTCCTGGCGCGCGCCGAGCGCGCCGCGTCGGCCGAGCCGTCGCCCGACCTGAACCCGATCGACGCCGTCGAGGGCGCGGTCACCCGGTCGCAGGAGAAGCGCGAGCGCCGCAAGCAGCGCCGCCGGTCGAGGCCGCATGGGCGAGCTCGATAAGGCGCGCCGGCTGCTCGAGCGGCTGATCTCCTCCATCGGCGGCGTGCGCGGCGACGAGGCTCGCGCGGTCGTCGACGACCTCTCCTCCCGCTGGCGCGGCGACGCGGTCAGGATCGGCGAGGGCACGAAGGCGAGGATCGCGTCGGTCGCCCGCGAGGCCGGGCTCGTCACGCGCGAGGACCTCGAGGAGCTGGAGCTGCGCGTCGCCCAGCTCGAGCACCGTTTGCGACTCGTCGAGGACGGGGATTCCCTGTAGCGTCGAAAGGAGGCTCGTCTTCAGCATCATCCTGTTGATCGTGATCATCATCCTCGTGCTCGTGCTCCTCGGCTACTTCGGCCGCGGACGCATGGGGCGCTAGAGGATCCGGGGATCTCGGCGTGCGCGGCCAGGCCGCGCACGCCGAGAACCTTTCCCGCCGTGCAACACTGAGCGGGTGGCGTCGACGCCCACCCGCAACCTCGGCCGTCTCTCGGAGATCGCGCAGGTCGCGGTCAAGCACGGCTTCGGCTACTTCTTCGAGCGGCACCGCCTCACCGACCTGATCCCGAAGCGGGTCGACCCGACGACGGTGGCGGGGAACGGCGCCGGCTCGGCGCGGGGGCAGCACCTCCGCGAGATGCTCGACGAGCTCGGGCCGACGTTCGTCAAGTTCGGCCAGCTGCT
>DAISLG010000182.1:0-4595 GCA_036820565.1 Gaiellaceae bacterium
TAGCCTCAGCTATGAACGCTCCCTGCGTCCGTGCCAGACACCACGCATCGCACCCGTCAGCGAGGCCTCATCCCGAAACGAGCTCCTAGAGGAGGATCTGCGAGGCCGTCTCGGGCGGGCAGCCGCGGCGGATCAGGTCGATCGCGCCGTGCAGGTCGATGTCGTGCCGCGACGCGAGCTCCCGCGCCTCGTCGGGCGAGAAACCGGCGCGCTCGAGCTCCTCCGAGCGCCAGCGCTCGATCCGCTCGATCTCCGTCTCGTTGATCTGGACTTCAGCCGCAGGCATTGCTTCCTCTCGTTGTCTCACCTAGTACTTCGGCGAAACGTGCGACGCGGTTCTCCCCATTCGGGGGTATCTGTCTGTTTTACAGATTTCTAACGGACCGAGCGAGCGAAAACGAGCGCCTGGGCCTTCGTCAGGCGCCCTTCGATCCGCAAAGTGCGCTCTCCGCTTTCCCAGACGAGCGTGTTCGCCGCGAGCCGCATCGTCTCTTGCATCGGCTCCCCGCGGGCGTTCAGGAGCATCAGGAAGTGGGTGGCGCCGCCGATCCAGAGACCGTCGCCGCCCCGCACGCGCGTGTACTCGACCCTCGTCTCGCCGCTCGACGCCAGCTTCTTGAAGAAGATCGGGTCGACGGAGGCGCGGACCTCCGTTAGCAGCAGCCGGGGTGCGTCCGGCGAGCCGTAGACGAGCGAGACCCTGCAGCCGGCGACCCAGACGGAGTCCGGCTCCCGCTCGGGGACGAGCACCTGGAAGCCGGCGATCCGGCCGGCTCGGGCGAGGCCGACCGGCCTGCCGAGAGCAAGGTCGCCGTGGCCGCGCACCGGCGGCAGCCGGTCGACGAGCTCGACCGACACGCCGCGGATGTGGAAGAAGCGGAGGATCGACGTGCGGGCCGACGGGATCGCGAGCGCCGCGGCGACCGCGAGCGCGGCGACGAGCGCGACGGCGAGCGGCCACCGGGCCCGGCGCGGAGCCAGGTCGAGCCGGCCGGCGACGTCCGGCGCCGGCGGGAAGTCGAGCTCGCGCCCGAGCGCGACGAGCCGGAGCTCGAGCTCAGTCATGGATCACCTGGCGGAGACGGGCGAGCGCGCGTGACGTCCGCGACTTGACCGTGCCGCGCGCGACCCCGAGCGCGGCCGCGGTCTCGTCCTCGGTGAGCTCGAGGAAGTAGCGGCACGAGAGGACGAGCCGGTCGTCCTCCTTCAGCATGTTGATCGCCGCAAGCAGGCCGGCCCGCTGCTCCGCGGCGAGGATTGCCGTCTCGGGGGACGGGACCGCGTCCCCCGAGACGCTCTCTCGCGCGGCGCGCAGCTCGAGCTCGCCGCGGCGGCCCTGCGAGCGGCGGCGGTTGCGCGCCTCGTTCGCGATGATCTGGAGCGCCCACGGCCGGAACGGGGCCCCGGAGCGGAAACGGCCGAGCGCGCGCCACGCGTTCGTGAAGCCGACCTGGACCGCGTCCTCGGCCTCGGCGGCGGAGCCGGTGATCACGTAGGCGGTGCGGAAGGCGATTCCCTGGTGTCGGCGCACGAGCTCTCCATAGGCGTCCTGGTCGCCCCGTTTCGCGCGCTCGACGAGCGCGGCCTCCCCGTCCGGTGGTCGGTCCTCCACCTGGCCCTTCATACACCCGGGCCCGGGCGGCGGTTCCGGCCCCGGTCGTCGTTCCTCGCCGAAGTTCAGCCGATCGCGACCCGGATCCGGTCGCGCGGGCCGTTGTCGAAGTAGTGCTCGTGCGCATACGGGCAGACGAGCAGGCGCATCGCGTCCTTGCCCGCGCGCGCGTCGTCGACGAAGTGCACGATCCCAACGATCCCGCGCGGGCACGCGGGATCGTTCGACCGGACCACGCGGGCGTGCGCCACCACCGCCTTCGACCCGTCCCCGAACGCCGTCAGGGTGGCGGCGAAGAGGCGGAGCCTGAGCCGCAGCCTCCCGTCGCGGTGGACGATCTCGCCGGCGACGGTCGCAGGCTGGACCTGGAGCCCGGAGAAGTCGAGCGGCCGCCGCACGAAGATCGTTCCGCGCACCGTCGTCTCCGAGAGCACGACGTCCGGGCCGGCGGACTCCTTCGCGAGGCCGTGCTGCGTCAGCGTGAACGGATGCGCGATCGTCGTGGGGGCGCCCGCGACGAGCGGCACCGCTGCGGCCAGCGCAAGGGCCATGCGCATGCGACGACCCTAAGCGACGGCGGCTTCGCCGAGGAGGGCCTTCACCTCGGCGTAGAAGTCCGGCACCGGCTGCACCTTGTACGCCGGGCCGAACTGGAGCAGGAGCGGGCCGTCGGAGGTGGCGCAGTCGACGAAGACGCGCGCGTCGCCGGGGAAGTCCTTCAGCAGCGCCTTCAGGTCGCGGAGGATCCCCGCCTGCGCCTTGCGCGCGTCGAGCTTGATCCGCACCTCCTTGCGGTCGGGGATCGCCTCGAACGCGGCCAGCTCCATCGCGATCAGCTTCGACTCGCCCTCTTTGTGGTCGACCCGGCCCTTCACGATCAGGATCCGGTCGACCGTGCAGAGGTCGCGCGCCTGCGCGTAGGTGGTCGAGAAGACGACGCACTCGGCGCCGCCCGTGACGTCGTCGAGCCGCAGGAAGACCATCTGGTCGCCGCGCTTCGTCGTCATCTGCTTGACCGCGGAGACGATCCCGCCGACGGTCACGACCTCGCCGTCGCGCCGCCGCTCGATCTCCGCGAGCGTGCAGTCCGACTTGCGGCGGAGCTGGTCGCGGATCGCGTGGAGCGGGTGCTCGGAGACGTAGAGCCCGAGCACCTCCTTCTCGAGCTTCAACAGCTCGTTCTTCTCGAACTCGCCGGCAGGCACCGTGGGGTGATGCCGTTCCCTAGCGATTTCGGCGCCGCCGAAATCGCCGTCGAAGATCGAGCCCTGGCCGGCCAGCCGGTCGGCCTGCTGCTTCTGGCCCCACGAGATCGCCTGCTCGACGCACTCCAGCATCCCCTGCCGCGTTGCGCCGGTCGAGTCGAGCGCGCCGCACTTGACGAGCGACTCGAGCGCGCGCTTGTTCGCGCAGGTCGGGTCGACGCGCTCGGTGAAGTCCCAGATCGACGCGAAGTCGCCGCCCTCGTCTCGCGCGCGAACGATCGCGCGCGCCGCCGGCTCGCCGACGTTCTTGACCGCGTTCAGGCCGAAGCGGATCTTCCCCTCGACGACGGCGAAGTCGGTCTGCGAGGAGTTGGCGTCGGGCGGCAGCACCTCGATCCCGAGCTCGTCGCACGCGTTGACGTAGTACGGGACCTTGTCCTTCGTGTTCATCACGGACGAGATCAGGGCGGCCATGTACTCGTGCGGGTGGTTCGCGCGCAACCAGGCGGTGCGGTAGGCGATCAGCGCGTAACAGGCGGCGTGCGCCTTCGGGAACGAGTAGTCGGCGGCCTTCTCCATGTCCTCCCAGAGGCCGGTCGCGACGCCAGGCGTGACGTCGTGCGCGGCCGCACCCTCGAGGAACTTGCCCTTGAGCGAGTCCATCAGCGAGCGGATCTTCTTGCCGATCGCCTTGCGGAGGTCGTCCGCCTCGGCGGGCGTGAAGCCGGCGAGCGACTTCGCGATCTCCATGTACTGCTCCTGGTAGATGCAGATCCCGTACGTGCCGCCGGTGATCGGCTTCAGCCGCTTGTCCGGGTAGGCGACCTGCTCCTGGCCGGCCTTGCGCTTGCCGTAGACCGGGATGTAGGCCATCGGCCCCGGCCGGTAGAGCGCGACGAGGGCGATCAGGTCCTCGAAGACGGTCGGCTTGACCTGGCGGAGCGCGTCGCGCATCCCGGAGCTCTCGAACTGGAAGACACCGGTGGACTCGCCCTTCGCGAGCATCGCGTACGTCTTCCTGTCGTCCATCGGGATCGTCTGGATGTCGAGCCCGCCGACGAGCTCGACGGCCTTGTCGATCACGTCGAGGTTCCGCAGCCCGAGGAAGTCCATCTTCAGCAGGCCGAGCGCCTCGACGTCGCCCATCTTGAACTGCGTGACGAGCTCCTGGTCGGCGCCCTTCTGCTGGAGCGGGACGTAGTCGGTCAGCGGCCGGTCGCCGATCACGACGCCCGCGGCGTGGATCGAGTCCTGCCGGACGAGCCCCTCGAGCGGCTGCGCGAGCTCGACCACCTCCTTCGCGACCGGGTCGGTGTCGACGAGCTTGCGCAGATCCTGGCCGGGCTTCAGGCACGCGTCGAGCGTCTGCCCCGGCCCCTCCGGGATCAGCTTCGCGATCCGGTCGACGACCCCGTACGGGACCTCGAGCACGCGGCCGGCGTCGCGGACGGCGGCGCGGGCGGCCATCGTCCCGAAGGTGATGATCTGGGCGACGCGGTCGCGGCCGTACTTCTCGGTCACGTAGTTGATCACGCGCTCGCGGCCCTCGACGGCGAAGTCGATGTCGATGTCCGGCATCGACTTGCGGCCCGGGTTGAGGAACCGCTCGAACAGGAGCTCGTACTTGATCGGGTCGATGTCCGTGATCTCGAGGCAGTACGCGACGAGGCTGCCCGCCGACGAGCCGCGGCCCGGGCCGACGCCGACGCCGCTCCGCTTCGCAAACGCGATGAAGTCCCAGACGATCAGGAAGTAGTCGGCGAAGCCCATCTCCTTGA
>DAISLG010000183.1:0-4594 GCA_036820565.1 Gaiellaceae bacterium
CCGAGGGCGCCGAGGCCGATGCCGAGAGCGAGCGCGATCGCCTTGCCGGCGTCGGTCGTTCCGTTGGATGCTGCTGCGAGCAGTGTGCTCATGAAAGCGGTTCCTCCTAGTGTTCGGGCTCGATCGCCGAGCCGATGTAGATGGCGGACAGGGCGGCGAAGATGAACGCCTGGATGCTGACGACGATCACGACCTCGAAGATGTAGAAGGCGGCCGCGAACGGCACCGCCACGATCGCGAGGAAGACGGACTGGAGCACGAAGATCAGGCCGACGAAGGTCAGGATCAGCATGTGCCCCGCGAGCATGTTCGCGAAGAGACGCACCGAGAGCGAGATCAGGCGCATGAACTGGCCGAGGATCTCGAGCGGGACGATCAGCGGCAGCATCGCCTTCGGCACGTCGGGGATCCAGCTCTTGAAGTAGCGGACCGGGCCGTTGTAGCGGATCCCCTCGAAGTGGGTGAAGAGGAACGTGAGGAGAGCGAGCGCGAGCGTGACCGAGATCGAGGCGGTCGCCGCGTAGATGCCGAGCGTCGGCAGGCCGTGCCACTTCTCGTTCGAGATCGGCAGCGGGATGAACCCGAGCATGTTCACGACCCAGATGAAGAGCATCAGCGTGGCGACGTAGGGGAACCAGATCCCGATCGCCTTCGACGGGAGGCCCTGCTCTGCGACCTGGACCTGCGCGATCTCGTAGATCTGCTCGCCGATCGTCTGGCGGCGGCTCGGGTCGGTGCCGAGCTTCACCCGCATCAGCACGATCCCGAGCAGCATCGTCAGGGCGGCGCCGAGCAGCAGGTAGACGACGGCCTTGTTGATCGAGAGGTCGAGCGGGCCGAGGTGGATCGGGATCCACGGGTCGAGGCGGAACTCCTCCTCCGGGTGGAACTGGCCGCGGGCCAGGGCGGCCTGCGGAGCGAGGAGCGAGAGCCCGCCGAGGGCGACGGCGAGACGCCTCATCTCGTCTCCGCCCCGAAGAAGAGCAGCATCGAGACGCCGAGCTCGGCCGTGTATGCGAGCGCGTAGACGAGCGCGGCCGCGAGTGCGAGCCGCGCGTCTGAGGACGCGACCGCGATGACGACGATCATCACCGCGAGCGCCCGGAGCATCCGTCCGAATCCCTGCACGCTGGAGGCGGCGAGATTACCCGTCCCGACCGCGACGCGCGTCAGCAGGACGGTCAGGGCCTGGCCGCCGGCCCACAGCACGGCGCCGATCGCCCACGCCGAGAGGCGCCAGCCGGCGACGAGGAAGACCGGAAGCGCGAGAGCCAGGACGAGCGCGCCCGCGGCTGCCGGAGCGAGCCCGGCCGGGACCGGCCGCGGCGTCGACGCGACTCCGGCCCTCACGAGAAGGCGCCGCGGTAGCGGCGGTAGACGACGAAGACGCCCGCCGGGATCCCGACGAGCACGCCGACGACGAGACCGAGCCCGAGCGAGCCGGCGAGCCAGCCGGCGAGCGCGCCGAGGCCCGCGCACGCGACGGTGACGCCGAGCAGGAGGCCGCCGGCGCCGGCCGGCTGGAACGTCGAGCGGGGGGCGGTGTCCATCCGCAGCCAGAATACCAGGCTTTGTGACAGGAGAAATCGGTAAAAACGGCCGTTTGTCGCCTCGCTTGTGACGACTACGCCCGGCGGCCTTTCGCGCGCGCGCCCGCGCGCGCGAAGCGATCCCTGGCGCCCAGCGGGCTTCGCGCCGAGTGGGGTTAGAACCTCTCAGGCGGTGCGGCGGGCCTCGCGCGCCTCGGCCTCGCGCCGGCGGACGCGCGGGTTCGCGAGCTTGACGATCTCGAGCAGGTAGACCATGTAGATCGAGGAGCCGAGCGCGAGGGCGCCGATCGCCGCGTCGAGCAGTGTCGGCCAGAGCCGCCACTCGCCGTGGGGGCGCGCGTGGACGAACCGCGTCGCGAGCGCGCCGAGCGCGAGGGTGCCGCACCAGGCGTAGAGGTAGACCGCCGCCCGCCGCTGCGAGAAGCCGATGTTGACGAAGCGGTGATGGAGGTGCTGGCGGTCGGCGACGTAGATCGGCTGCCGGTACTTGAGCCGCTTCGCGACGACGAACGACGTGTCGATGATCGGGATCGCGAGCACGAGCAGCGGGAAGAAGAGCGTCACGAACGCCGCCGTCTTGAGCAGGCCCTCGACCGAGACGGCGGCGAGCGAGAACCCGAGCAGCAGCGCGCCCGAGTCGCCCATGAAGATCCGGGCCGGGTAGAAGTTGTGGCGCAGGAAGCCGAGCGCGGCGCCGAAGACGATCGCGGACAGGATCGCAGCCTGCGGCTTCCCGAGCGAGAGCGCGATCAGGCTGAAGGTGCCGCCGGAGATCGCGCAGACCCCCGCGGCGAGCCCGTCGAGCCCGTCGAGGAAGTTGACCATGTTCATGATCGCGACGATCCCGATCGCGGTCAGCGGCATCCCGACCCACTTCGGCAGCTGCTGGATCCCGACGATCGGGAACGTGAACCGGCTGACCCAGATGCCGAAGCCGACGGGGATGGCGGCCGCCGTGACCTGGCCGGCGAGCTTCTGCCACCAGTTGAGCCCGCGGAAGTCGTCGATCGCGCCGACCGTCGTTGCGACCGCGGCGCCGAGCAGGATTCCTCGCGTCTCGTTCCCGAAGTCGAGGAACGCGAGCGCCGGCACGAAGATCCCGAAGAAGAGCGCGATCCCGCCCAGCCGCGGGATCGGGTTGACGTTCAGCCGCCGCGCCGCATCGGGACGGTCGACGACGCCGAGCATGCGGGCCATCCCGCCGACGGCGGGCGTGAGCAGGACGACGACGACGAGCGCGAGCCCCGCTCCGTAGAGAACCTGGAGATGGGTGCGCAGCTCGTGCAGCACGGCGCCCTCTATTTCGTCCCGTAGAGGCGGTCGCCTGCGTCGCCGAGGCCCGGGACGATATAGCCCTTCTCGTTCAGGCCCCGGTCGATCGCGGCACAGACGACGTGGACGTCCGGATGCTCGTCGTGGAGGTGCGCGATCCCCTCGGGCGCTGCGACGATGCAGACGAGCGTGACCGACTGCGCGCCCGCGCTCTTGACCGCGGCGACCGCGGCGGCGCTCGAGTTGCCGGTCGCAAGCATCGGGTCGAGCACGATCGCGTCGCGCGTCTCCATGTCGGCGGGCAGCTTCACGTAGTACTCGACCGGCTGGAGCGTCTCCTCGTTCCGGTAGAGGCCGATGAACCCGACGCGCGCGCCGGAGACGAGCGACAGCACGCCGTCGAGCATCCCGAGGCCGGCGCGGAGCACCGGGCAGACGGCGACCTTCTTGCCGGAGATCCGCTGGGCGCCCATCCGCTCGAGCGGCGTCTCGATCTCGACCGTCTCGGTCGGGAAGTCCTTCGTCGCCTCGTAGGTGAGGAGCGTCGTCAGCTCGTTGACGAGCTTGCGGAAGTGGACCGTCGGCGTGTCCCTGTCACGGAGGTACGAGAGCTTGTGCCGGACGAGCGGGTGCGTGACCTCGGTCACGCGGGAGGTGCTAGGAGGCATAGGTCGTGAACCCGCGGAAGCCCGGGTAGAGGGGCCGCTTGTCGCAGAGCGCGAGCGACCTCGCGGCGAGCGCGTCGACGTCGGCCGAGTCGCCGAGCGCGTCGACGATGATCCGGCCGACCTCGCGGAAGTCCTCCTCGTCGAAGCCGCGCATCGTCGCCGCGGGCGTGCCGATGCGGACGCCGGAGGCGACGGTCGGCGGCCGCTCGTCGAACGGCACGGTGTTCCGGTTCACGGTCATCTTCACGTCGTGGAGCCGCTCCTCGGCGTCCTTGCCCGTCCACTCGGTGCGCCGCAGGTCGAGCTGGAGGAGGTGCGTGTCGGTGCCGCCGGTGAGGACGTCGACGCCGCCCTCCTGGAGCGTCGCCGCGAGCATGTCGGCGTTCGCCCGCACCTGCGTCTGGTACTCGCGGAAGGCGTCGGTCGCGGCGATCCGGAAGCAGGTCGCCTTCGCGGCGATCGTGTGCATCAGCGGGCCGCCCTGCATCCCCGGGAAGACCGCGCGGTCGACGGCCTGCGCGTGCTCCTCCTTGCAGATGACGAAGCCGGCGCGCGGGCCGGCGAGCGTCTTGTGCGTCGTCGAGGTGACGAAGTCGCAGTTCGGCACGGGGTTCGGGTGGAGCCCGGCGGCGACGAGCCCCGCGAAGTGGGCCATGTCGCAGAGGAGCAACGCGCCGACCTCGTCGGCGATCTCGCGGAAGCGGTCGGTCTCGACCGTGCGCGGGTAGGCGGAGCCGCCGCAGACGATCAGCTTCGGCCGCTCCTTCTTTGCGACGCGCAGCACCTCGTCGTAGTCGACGAGGTTCGTCTCGCGGTCGACGCCGTACGAGGCGATCGTGTAGAGCCGCCCGCTGAAGTTGACCTTGAGCCCGTGCGTGAGGTGGCCGCCGTGGTCGAGGCGAAGCCCGAGGATCGTGTCGCCCGGCTTCAACGCGGCGAAGTAGACCGCCATGTTCGTCTGCGCGCCCGCGTGCGGCTGCACGTTGACGTGGTCGCCGCCGAAGACGGCCTTCGCGCGCTCGATCGCGACCGTCTCGATCTCGTCGACGACCTCGCAGCCGCCGTAGTAGCGCTTGCCCGGGTAGCCCTCGGCGTACTTGTTCG
>DAISLG010000184.1:0-4583 GCA_036820565.1 Gaiellaceae bacterium
CCGCCGCAGCCGCGAGCACGCGGTGATGGCCGGAGGGCGCGAGGTACTGGACGAGCATCAGCGCGCCCGCGGCCCAGGCGACGAGGCCGGCGACGCGCAGGTCTCGCCTCGCGGAGACGATCAGGAGCGCGAGCCCGCAGCCGCCGACGAGCCCGCCCAGGCGCGCGATCTCGGCACTCATCCGACTATCACCTCCGCCCGGACCGCGTGCCCGTTCGCGGAGACGAAGAGCCCGTAGCGGCCCGGTGCCCCGGCACGGAGGACGAGGAGCCCGGCGGGTCGAACGAACGTCGTGCTCGCATAGCGGACGCTGACCGTCCTCGCGTCGGTCAGCACGCGCACGCCGAACTGCCTCCCCGCCTTTGCATGGACGACGCGGCGTCCGAGCTCGACGTAGCGGACCCGCACCTCGACGGGCCGGGTCTGCGGCGAGAGGTTCCCGGCGAGGTCGCGCGCGGCGACGCTCACCTGATAGATCCCGATCCGCGCCGCTCGGCCGTTCACCTTGCCGAACCACTGGAGCGACCCACTCAGCTGCTGCGACTTCCCGCGGACGCGCCGCTTCCCGTTCACGTAGACGATCGCGTGCGCCGGCTCGGAGGCCGCGTACCGCACCGTGATCCGATCGGCGCGCCCGTCGCCGTCCGGAGAGAACGTGACCGGCTGCTCGCCGACGATGCGCACCTCGGGCGGCTCCGTATCGAGCTGGATCTCGTTCGGCAGCGTGATCGTCCTGTGCTGGCGCGCGAAGTGGACGACAGGGACGTAGACGCCGTCGTCAGCGCGCAGTCCGTCGTCGCCGAGCCCGTTCCAGGCGAGCCTGACCGTCCCCCGGTTGAAGTGGTGCGCGGCGAGCGTCCGCACCGTGCGGCCCTCCTGCACGATTCTGACGGTGAGCCGGTCGCCGCGACGGAGGTGGAAGCTGACGTGCGCCACCCTCGTGCGGCAGCCGCAGAGCGGAGAGAAGACCTTGTCGACCTGCGTCTTCGAGATCGGCGTCCGCTCGAGCTTGAGCCCCTCCGTGAGCGCGAACGCGGCGGCCGTCGCGCCGAGCAGCACGAGCACGACCACAGTCGAGAAGACGCGGGGCAAGGCCCGCCGATTCTACGGCGCGTCGGGAACGGCCCGGCGGCCCTGGACGAGCCGGACGCTGTAGACGGCGAGCGCGAGCGCGCCGGCCGCGAGGCCGACCAGGACGATCAGCGACGCCTGGGGGACCTCGACGAGCTTGATCCCGGAGAAGAGCAGCACGAGCCCGAAGGCGATCCGCAGCGCGCGGTCAGGCACCTTGATCGACATCTGGCTGCCGAGCAGGACGCCCGGGATCGAGCCGACGAGCAGCCAGCTCATCGCGTGCAGGTCGACGTTCCCGTGCAGGAGGTTGCTCGCGCCCGCGACCCACAGGAGCGCAGATGCGTGGAACAGGTCCGTCCCGACGATCTTCTGCGCCGTCAGCGGATAGACGAGCAGCATCGCGAGCCCGAAGAAGGTGCCGCTGCCGACCGAGGTCAGGCCGACGACGAAGCCGCAGCTCGCGCCGATCGCCAGCGCGATCGCCCGGTCTCGCCGCTGGAGCACGAACGGCTTGTCATTCGGGCTCCCGCTGAGGAACGTCTTCGCGATGTACCCGATTCCGCCGAGGATCAGCGCGCCGCCGATGATCCTCCCCATCAGCGAGTCGGCGTTGTCCCCGAACCCACTCGCGATCTCGACGCCGACGAGCGACATCGGCGCCGAGCCGGCGAGCATCCAGAGCGCAAGCCGTGCGTGGACGGTGCCGAGCATCCGGTGGCGCGCCGCCCCGAACGACTTGAAGACCGCGCCGTGCAGGAGGTCTGTGCCGACCGCCACCTTCGGGCTGAACCCGAACAGCAGGATCAGGATCGGCGTCATCAGCGAGCCGCCCCCCATCCCGGTCATCCCGACGAGCACGCCGACGGCGAGCCCGGCCATGGACAGTTGCCAGGTCATCGCGGTGCGGGTCGCGCCGGGAGCGGGCAGGCCGTGAACGGGTGCCCACGAAGCAGGCAGGCGAGCTTGTAGGCCTCGCAGCCGGCGCAGAAGCCGGTGGTCGCGGCGAGCAGCGCGAGCGCTGCGACGAGGAGGCCGAGGGCCGCGCCGAGCGTCCCCGCGCCGGCGGCGTACGAGCACGAGGCGGCGGTGAGCACGACGAGGCCGACGGCGTTCGCCACGCGCGGGGGCCGCGAGTCCTCGAGCTGCCCCTCGCCGAAGCGGGGCTGGACGAGCTCGAAGTACGCGACGCACGGGAGGCAGAAGCGACGGCCGACCGTGAGGCCGAGCGCGAGCTGGAGCGCGAGCAGCACGAGCAGCCACCACCACCCGGTGAGCACCGCCGAGAGCGCGACGGTGCCGACGACGGCCTGGTTGAAGCGCGGCGCGCGTGAGTCGATCACATCGGTGTCGCGGTACGGGTGGGCGAGCCGCGGCGTCATGCGGAGGCCTCGAGCACCATTCCCGCGCCGACGGTCTCGTTCGTCGCCTCGTCGATCAGGATGAATGCGCCGGTGACGCGGTTCGCGGCGTAGGGGTCGACCGCGAGCGGCTCGGAGAGCCGGAGCCGTACCCGGGCGAGATCGTTGAGCTCGAGCCGCACCGGAGCGGCGGTCTCCTCGAGCGTGTGCATGTCGACGACGGAGACGAGCTCGTCGACGACCGCGCGCACCGAGCGCGTCGTGTGCTTGACGGCGAGCCTCGCGCCGGGCTCGAGCGGGCGCTCGCTCATCCAGCAGACGCGCGCGGTGAGCTCGCGCGCGACCGCCGGCGGATTCTCCGGGTCGGCGAGCATGTCGCCGCGCGAGACGTCGACGTCGTCGGCGAGCCGGATCGTGACGGAGAGGGGCGGCACGGCCTCGTCGAGCATCCCGTCGAGCGTCTCGACCGCGGCGACCCGGGTGCGCAGGCCGGAGGGCAGCACGACCACCTCGTCGCCGGCGCGCCAGACACCGCCCGCGACCTGGCCCGCGTAGCCACGGTAGTCGTGGTGGGAGTCGGAGATCGGGCGGATCACCCACTGCACCGGGAAGCGCCGGTCGGCGAGGTTCCGGTCACCCGCGATCTCGACCGACTCGAGGTGCTCGAGCAGCGTCGGGCCCTCGTACCAGGCCATCGAGCCGCTCGCATCGACGACGTTGTCGCCGCGGAGCGCGGAGATCGGGATCGCGCGCAGGTCGGGCACACCCAGCTGGTCGGCGAGCTCCGCGAGCTCGCGCTCGATCTCGTCGAACCGCTCCTCGGAGAAGCCGACGAGGTCCATCTTGTTGACCGCGACCGCGAGATGCGGGATCCCGAGCGCGGCGGCGATGTAGGCGTGGCGGCGCGTCTGCTCGACGACACCCTTGCGCGCGTCGACGAGCACGATCGCGAGCTCCGCGGTCGAGGCGCCCGTGACCATGTTGCGCGTGTACTGGACGTGCCCGGGCGCGTCGGCGAGCTGGAAGCGGCGGCGCGGCGTCACGAACGAGAGGTAGGCGACGTCGATCGTGATCCCCTGCTCGCGCTCGGCGCGCAGGCCGTCGGTCAGGAGGGCGAGGTTGACGTAGCCGTCGCCGCGGCGTTCCGAGGTCAGCTCGATGTGCTCGAGCTGGTCGACGAGGATCTGCTTCGTGTCGTAGAGCAGCCGGCCGATCAACGTCGACTTGCCGTCGTCGACCGAGCCCGCGGTGACGATCCGCAGCAGCTCGGTCGCCTGCATCTGGCTAGAAATAACCGACACGTTTCCGGTCCTCCATCGCGGCCTCGGAGACGCGGTCGTCGGCGCGGGTCTCGCCGCGCTCGGTGATCCGCGTCGCGGCGATCTCGGCGACGACCTCGTCGATCGTCGCGGCATTCGACTCGACGCCGCCGGTGCAGCTCATGTCGCCGACCGTGCGGAAGCGGACGGTCGCGGGGAACGGCTGCTCGCCCTCGAGCCGCACGACGAAGTCGCTGGCGGCGTAGATCATCCCGTCGCGCCGGAAGACGTCCCGCTCGTGGGCGAAGTAGATCTCCGGCAGCTCGAGCTGCTCGCGGGCGATGTACTGCCAGACGTCGAGCTCCGTCCAGTTCGAGATCGGGAAGACGCGGACGTGCTCGCCGCGGCGGACGCGGGCGTTGTAGAGGGTCCACAGCTCCGGCCGCTGCGCGCGCGGGTTCCACTGGCCGAAGTCGTCGCGGAAGCTGAAGATCCGTTCCTTCGCGCGGGCGCGCTCCTCGTCACGGCGGGCACCGCCCATCGCCGCGTCGAACGAGTGCTCCTCGATCGCGTCGAGCAGCGTCGTCGTCTGGAGCTGGTTGCGCGAGGCGCGCGGGCCCGTCTCCTCGACGACGCGGCCCCGGTCGATCGACTCCTGCACGCTCGCAACGACGAGCCGCTCACCGAGCTCGGCAACGCGACGGTCGCGGAAGGCGATCGCCTCCGGGAAGTTGTGACCCGTGTCGACGTGCATCAGCGGGAAGGGGAACTTGCCCGGGCGGAATGCCTTCTCCGCGAGCCGGAGCAGCACGATCGAGTCCTTGCCGCCCGAGAAGAGCAGCACCGGCCGCTCGCGCTCGGCCGCGACCTCGCGCATGACGTGGATCGCCTC
>DAISLG010000185.1:0-4576 GCA_036820565.1 Gaiellaceae bacterium
CTGAAGCGCTGCTGGGAGACGAGCGACGCGGCCTACCTCGCCTACCACGACGAGGAGTGGGGACGGCCGGTCACCGACGAGCGCGGGCTCTACGAGCGGCTCTGCCTCGAGGGCTTCCAGTCGGGCCTGTCGTGGCTGACGATCCTGCGCAAGCGCGGGGCCTTCCGCGCTGCGTTCGCCGCGTTCGACCCCGACCTGGTGGCCGGGTTCGGCGAGCGCGACATCGAGCGGCTGCTCGGCGACGCCGGCATCGTGCGTCATCGCGGGAAGATCGAGGCGGCGATCGCGAACGCGCGCGCGACGGTCAGCCTGCGCGAGACGGAGCCGCTGCCGGAGCTCGTCTGGTCGTATCGCGATGCGCCCGACGGGGTCGGGCTCTCGCGCCGGTTGAAAGCCGCTGGGTTCAGCTTCGTCGGGCCGACGACGGCCTACTCCGCGCTCGAGGCGTGCGGCGTCGTCAATGGCCACGTCGCCGACTGTTTCGTCCGCGCCGACGTCGAGCGGGCACGTGCGGCTGCCGCGGCGCCACGTTAGCCTACGACCGGTCGACAGGGAGGTTCGAAATGGAGATGCAGCAGCCGGCTCGTACCGGGGCGATGCAGGGGCAGCTTTGGGGAACCCGTGCGCACGAGTGGGCCGAGCTCCAGGAGGGGAAGGTGCGACCTGTCTACGACGCGGTGCTCGCGCGGTTCGCGATAGCGGGCAAGCGCGTGCTCGACGTCGGCTGCGGCGCGGGGCTGTTTGCGCAGCTGGCGGCCGAGGCGGGCGCGCAGGTGAGCGGGCTCGACGCCGCAGCGGGGCTGATCGCGGTGGCGACCGCACGCACGCCGGAGGGAGACTTTTGCGTCGGCGAGATCGAGGAGCTGCCATATCCGGACGACACGTTCGAGCTCGTGACCGGCTTCAACTCGTTCCAGTTCGCGGCCGCGCCGGTGAACGCGCTGCGCGAGGCGGGGCGGGTGGCGAAGCCGGGCGCGCCTGTCACGATGACGGTCTGGGGCGACCCGGAGGACTGCGAGGCGGCGACGACGCTGTCGGCGCTCGCACCGTTGCTGCCGTCTCCGCCCCCAGGCGCGCCGGGGCCGTTCGCCCTCTCGGAGCGGGGCGTCTTGCAAGCGCTCGCCGGGGAGGCGGGTCTGCACGCGGTCGACACGACCGACGTCGTCTGCGTCTGGGAGTACTCCGACGTCCAAACGGCCGTGCGCGCCCTCTCTTCGTCCGGACCGGCGGCGAGGGCGATCGCCGCCGCGGGGGAGGATGCGGTGAGCGAGGCCTTCGGCGACGCGGTCGCACCGTTCGTGAAGACGGACGGGACGGTCTCGATGCAGAACGTGTTCCGCTACCTGACCGCGACGGCCTAGGAGCCTTCGGCCGTGCTCGACGACCGCGTGCGCGAGGTGCTCGCGCGCCTCGAAGCCGAGGATGCGCAAGAGCGGGAGGCGGGCTTGCCGCCGGCCGAGCGCGCGCGCCAGGTGGCGGCGACGACCGGCCGCTTCCTCTTCTCGCTCGTCGCGCCCCAGTCCGACTGCGGCGTGCTCGAGCTCGGCGGCTCGCGCGGGTACTCGACGATCTGGCTCGCCGCCGGCGTGCGGCTCTTCAGCGGCCGGGTCGTCTCGCTCGAGCACGATCCGCGCAAGATCGAGGCGTGGCGGCGCAACGTCGCCGACGCCGGGCTCGACGACTGGGCGCAGCTCGTCGAGGGCGACGCGTTCGAGACGTTGCCCGAGATCGAGGACGTGTTCGACGTCGTCTTCATCGACGCCGAGAAGGACGACTACGAGCGGCTCTTCGCGCTCGCGCGGACGAAGGTCGAGCCGGGCGCGATCGTCGTCGCCGACAACGTCCTCTCGCACGTCGACACGCTGGGCGCCTACTCGGCAGCCCGTCAGTCGGACCCGGATCTCGTCAGCGTCACCGTCCCGCTCGACCGTGGGCTCGAACTCTCCACTGTCCTCCGCTAGGGGTGGTACATTCCGAAATAACCACGGAAAGGAGGTGGTCCGAACGTGATTTCTGACAGTACGGGCAGTGGAGGTGCTAGCTCGTAGGGGCGTGTCCCTGGGACCACGAAAGGGAATCGCCTAGCCAGCGTGGGGGACTCGCGCGAACGCGCCGCTGACAACGAGTCGGCCGGAAGCGCTCCTACGAAGTCCACGCTAGCCACCGGATCGAAGGGCCGCGAAAGCGGCCCTTCGTCTTTCAGGAGGCGCGGCGGATCTGCTCGTCGAGCGCGACGAGCGGGAGCCCGAACGTGTCGACGGCGTCGGAGTTCGAGATCACGTTGTCGCCGCCCTGGAGCATCTTGATCTGGTCGCGCGTGACCGGCGCGCCGGGGAGGCGCTCGACGACCGCGGCGCCCCGCTCGGCGAGGCCGAACGGGAGGTGCAGCGTCACGCGGCGCTTGCCGAGCACGCGCTTGATCCGCTCGTAGAGCTCGTTCCAGGTCACCTGATCGGGGCCGCCGAGCTCGAAGGTGCGGTTCGCGGCCGCCGGCAGGTCGATCGACTTCTCGAAGTAGGCGGCGACGTCGTCGACCCAGATCGGCTGGGAGCGCTGCAGCCCCGCGCCCATGATCGGCGTGACGGGCGAGTACTTCACCTGCCGGATGAAGAGCGGCAGCACGCCGCCGTCGGGCCCGAAGACGAAGCTCGGCCGGAAGATCACGTGCTCGAGGCTCGAGCCCTTCACCGCCTGCTCCATCGCCCACTTCGAGCGGTAGTACGGGACCGTGTCCTTCGACTGCTCGGTCGTGCCGAGCGCGCTCATCAGCACGAAGCGGCCGACGCCCTCCTCCTGCGCGGCCGCGACGAGGTTCCGCGTCCCCTGGGTCATGACGCGCTCGAACTGCTCGGGGCGGCCCTGGATGATCGCGACGAGGTGGACGACGCGGTCGCAGCCGCGGACCGCCTCGCGCAGGCTCGCCGGGTCGGTCACGTCGCCCTGCGCGAGCTCGGCGCCCCAGCCGGCGAGCTTGCCCGCGCGGCTCGGGTCGCGGACGAGCGCGCGCACGGGACGCCCGGCGGCGCGCAGCGCGTGCACGATCTTCGGGCCGACGAAGCCGGTGCCTCCGGTGACGAGGATCACGCGACGAAATTCTTCCAGTAGCGGCTCGGCGTCGGCCCCTTCTGGCCCTGGTACTTCGAGCCGAGCGAGCCGGTGCCGTACGGGCTCGCGGCCGGCTCGGTCAGCTGGACGAACGAGATCTGCCCGATCTTCATCCCGTAGTAGATCGTGATCGGGAGGTTGGCGACGTTCGAGAGCTCGAGCGTGACGTGGCCGTCCCAGCCCGGGTCGATGAAGCCGGCGGTCGAGTGGATCAGCAGGCCCAGGCGGCCGAGCGAGCTCTTGCCCTCGAGCCGCGCGACCAGGTCGTCGGGGAGCTTCACGCGCTCGAGCGTCGAGCCGAGCACGAACTCGCCGGGGTGGAGGATGAACGGCTCGTCGCCGATCTCGACCTGCTCGGTCAGCTCCTCTTGCTCCTGCTTGACGTCGATGAAGGGGTAGCGCGAGTTGCGGAAGACGCGGAAGTAGCGGTCGACGCGGACGTCCACGCTCGACGGCTGCAGGAGGCCCGGGTCATACGGGTCGATCTCGATCCGGCCCTCGCCGAGAAGTCGCTCGATCGTCCGGTCGGAGAGGACCACGGCTCGATTCTACGAGTTCGTCGGCGAGGAGCGGAGTGAAAGATTTTTATCCACTATGCAGCCCGCCGACGGCTCGGTTATCGTGGGTCCCATGGCGATGACACGGACGATCGACCTCAAGACGACAATCCCCGGCCCGCGCTCGCAGGCGATTCTCGAGCGCAAGGAGCTCGCGGTTGCCGGCCCGCTGTCGGTGGCGCTGCCGGTGGTCGCCGCGGAAGGCCGCGGCGCGACCCTGACCGACGTCGACGGCAACGTCTTCATCGACTTCACGGGCGGCGTCGGCTGCCTCAACGTCGGGCACTCGCATCCCCACGTCGTCGCGGCGGCGCAGGAGCAGCTCGAGCGCTTCGCGCACACGGACTTCACGATCGTCCCGTACGAGGTCTACGTCACGCTCGCCGAGCGGTTGATCGGGCACGCGCCGTTCTCGGGCCCCGCCAAGGCCGCGTTCTTCAACGCCGGCACCGAGGCCGTCGAGAACGCGATCAAGTTCGCGCGGCTCTTCACGAAGCGCTCGGCCGTGATCGCGTTCGAGGGAGCGTTCCACGGGCGGACACTGATGTCGCTCACGCTCACGTCGAAGACGCACCCGTACAAGACCGGGCTCGGCCCGTTTGCGCCCGAGGTGTACCGCGTCCCGTTCGCCCAGGACTACCGCGGTCCGAGCGCCGTCGAGGCGCTCGCCGCGCTCGAGTACGCCTTCCTCACCGAGGTTCCGCCGGAGCACGTCGCCGCGATCGTGCTCGAGCCGGTCCAGGGCGAGGGCGGCTTCCTGCCCGCGCCGCAGGAGTTCGTCGAGGGAATCCGCCGCATCTGCGACGAGCACGGCATCGTCATGGTCGTCGACGAGGTGCAGACCGGGTTCGCGCGCACAGGGACCTTCTTCGCGATCGAGCAGTACGGCGTCGAGCCCGACCTGATCACCGTCG
>DAISLG010000186.1:0-4552 GCA_036820565.1 Gaiellaceae bacterium
GTCACGTATTCGATGTGCTGCCAGCGGCCGAGCAGGCCGCGCCGGTTGCCGACCTTCGTGTTCCCCGAGACGGCGCCCACCGAGGCATCGCCGAGCGGCTGGACGAGTAGCCGCAGCGCGTCGGGCTCGAAGACCGTGTCGCCGTCGACCATCACGACGACCGGAGCGGCGGTCGCCGCGATCCCCGCATTGAGGGCCGAGGCCTTGCCGCCGTTCTCCTTGCGCAGCACCCGAACGCGGTCGAGTGCGAGCCCCTCGGCGACCTCGGCGGTGCCGTCGGTCGAGCCGTCGTCCACGACGACGACCTCGAAGTCCGGATAGTCGCTCGCCGCGAGCGACCGGACCGCGCGCGCGATTCCCACCGCCTCGTTGTAGGCCGGGACGACGACCGCGACCGGGGGCAGGTACGCGGGAGCCGGCGGCCGCCTCCGCTTCGACCGGAGCTGGTGCACGGCGAAACCGACGACGAGCACGACGCGGGCGGCGAAGAGGAGCCCGACGAGGCCGACGACGAGCAGGAGTGCGCGGACCAGCGCGAACCCGAAGCGGACGGCGGCCGCGAAGACCACGCCTCGGCGCCGCTCCCACGCGGGCGCGACCGGCTCGACCGCGCTCCGGTCGAGACCTGCGAGCTCGGAGACCGTGACGAAGCGGAACCCACGCGCGCGCAGGCGCGGGATCAGCTCCGCGATCGCCGCCACGGTCTGGCGCCGGTCGCCGCCGCCGTCGTGGAACATCACGATTCCGCCCGCGGTACCGGGCGGGCTCGCGTGACGCACGGCCGCCGCGACGCCTCGCCGGCGCCAGTCCTCGGAGTCGTAGTTCGCCAGGACGACGAGATACCGCCTGCCCGCGAGCGCGGCGAGGTCGCGCTCGTCCGTGACGGTGACCGCGTCCGGCGTCGCCGAGTACGGCGGCCGCACGAGCCTCGTGTAGCGGCCGGTGATCCCGGCGATCACCGCCTCGGACAGATCGAGCTGGAGCCTGCGCTCCCAGCGGGGCCCGTTCGACAGCGCGACGTGCGTGAAGGTGTGGTTACCGAGCTCGTTGCCGCCGCGCACGAGCATGCGGATGAGGTCCGGGTGACGTGCCGCCTCGCTGCCGACGACGAAGAACGTCGCCTGCACGTGCTCCCGGCGCAGCACGGCGGCGATCTTCGGCGTCCAGCGCGGGTCGGGCCCGTCGTCAAAGGTGAGAGCGATGCGACGGCCCGGCCGCGGCTGGGTGGAGACGAGGCGCTCCCCGCGGGCGGCCAGGATCGGCCGGGTGCTCACGAGCGGGGCAGGCCCGCCGAGCTGCTCGTGGGGCTCCGCGCTCGCCCCGACCGTGTGTGTCGCGATCCCCTCGAGCAGGATCGCGACGGCGGCGACGACGAAGCAGAAGGTGAGCAGGCGCCAGTGCGCCGGTAGCCGATAGCGCCGGTGTGCGGCCTTGCCCCGCGCTCGGGCCTTCACGGGGAGGTCGTCGTGCGGAGATGCCCGGGCGGCACGGGCCGAGGCGGGCGCGACCGAGTCGTCCTCGTCTGTCCCGGCGCCGTCGCGCTGTGCCCGCGAACCGCGCCCGCCACGGTCGTCCTCGTCCGGCCCGGCGCGTGGGCGCTCCGTCCGCGCTTCGGCAGCGCCGCGGGCGAGACCTGCGCCGGGAGCGCGGTGTCGGGCAGCGCCGGCAGGAGATCGGCGGGCGAGGGCTGCCTCGGGGCAGGGAGCCGGGCGAGCGGCGGCGGCCCCGCCGAAGGCCGCAGGGCGTGCGTCAGCGGGATCCCGGGAACGGGCGCGAGGCCGAGGCCGCCGAGCAGGATCGCGACCAGCCAGGCGAGAAAGACGGCGAACACCACGCGTCCGGCCCGCCGCATCCACCGGGCGCGGCGCCCGCTCGGATCCTCGAGGACGGCCGGCTCGCCGCCGCCGCTGCCCGTTGTCGTGCGCGCGTGCATGTCACCGTCCTTTCCGCCTTGGGACGACAACCTACAGTCGGTCCGGAGCAACGACCTTCGCAGGCTTCGCCTCCGGTATCCTCGACGGCATCACGGCGATCAGCATCCAGGGTCTTCAGCGTCGGCTCCCGCCTATCGTGTTCGTTCTCCTTCTCGTCGTCGCGGTGCTGATGCTCGCGTTGGCCTGCGCGTGCCTGAGCGACCACCCGGCGAAAGCCGCGGAGCTGGCGGTCGGCGCAATCGCATCGGCGCCGGCGATCATCGTGATGTGGTCGTTCGCGGCGGTGCTCGGCCTGCTCGTGGCCTCGGTCGGCGTGCCGCAGGCGGCAGCCGTGCGAGGGCGTGCGTCGCCCGAGCAGCTCCAGCGCTTCTTGTTCTGAGTCTCCAGGGCCGACCGACGGCCGCGGCATCGCGGCGGCCGACCCTGTCCCGACTCAGCGAGGAGAAGAAGACGATGGTGAAATCGAAGAAGCGCGGCGCCATGGTATTCACGTTTGTCGCCGGCACGGCTGCGATCGCTGCTGTCGCGGCGGTCCTGCTGGTAGGGCGCGGGCACGACGGCGCAGCAGCGAGGGCAACGGGGTTGCCGAATACGCCGGACTACCACTCGCTGCTCGTGTCGCCGACGAACCCGGACGAGCTCGTGCTGGGGACGCATTCCGGGCTGTTCCGTTCGAGCGACGGCGGTCGAACGTGGCGTGCGGCCGGAGCGGACGGAAGCGACGCGATGAACCTCGCGCGGACGTCTGCCGCGACCTGGCTCGCGGGTCACGACGTCCTGATGAAGTCGACCGACGGGGGCCGCAGCTGGCACGACGTCGAGCCCACGGGCCTACCCGGGCTCGACGTGCACGGCTTCGCCGTGGATCCGCGCAACCCGCAGCACGTGTGGGCGGCGATTGCCGGTCAGGGCCTCTATCGCTCCGGCGATGGGGGCGCGTCGTTCGAGCTCGTCTCGACCGAGGTCGGCGGCGGGGTGATGGCTCTCGCCGTATCGAGCGACGGTCGGCTCCTCGCCGGCGACATGCAACGCGGTCTGCTCCAGTCGCGCGACGGCCGCTCGTGGAAGGTGCTCCTGCGCGCCCAGCTCGCGGGACTCGCGATCGACCCGCGCGACCCGAGGCGGATCCTCGCGGCCGGCCCCGGCGTCCTGCTCTCCACCGACGGCGGCGTCAAGTGGCGCCAGACGCTCCGGCTCGACCAGGGCGCCGGCCCGGTCGCGTGGGCTCCGAGCGACCCGGGTCGCGCCTATGTCGTCGGGTTCGACCGGACGCTGTACACGACAGGCGACGGCGGCAGCAGCTGGCGGCTCGTCGCCGGAGGGGAGTGAGATGCTGCCCGCGGAGCCGCTTCCTCTGCCGCGACCGAAGTCCTCCCCGCTCATGCGCGTCCTGCGAATCGCCGCCCTGATGCTCGTCGCCGGGCTCCTCGTGCTGCTCACGTTGCGAATCGTCGATGCCCGGCACGGCTCCGAGTTCGTCGCCCGGATCCGCGATGCGAAGAAGCCGACCGCGCCGGCGTTCACGCTTCCCGTGATCTGGTCCCGGTCGGAGACGTGGCCCGACCGGGCGCGGAGTGCGCTCGCCGACGGGCGTGTCTCGCCCGCCGAGCTCCACGGCTACCCGGTCGTGATCAACTTCTGGGCGAGCTGGTGCGTGCCCTGCAAGGCCGAAGCGCCGAGGCTCGCGGCTGCCGCCCGCGCCCACCGCGGGGAGGTGATCTTCCTGGCCGTCGACGTCCAGGACTTCAAGAGCGACGCGCGCAAGTTCCTCGGCCACTTCGACACGCCGTATCCGTCCGTGCACGACGGCGCCGGCTCGACCTACGACGATTACGGGCTCACCGGCGTCCCCGAGACCTACTGGGTCGATGCTCGCGGACGCGTCGTCGCCCACTATCCCGGGGAGATCACGAGGACGGAGCTCGACCAGGGAATCGCGGAGGCGGCGAAGAGCCGATGACCAGGTTGGCCGTCGCCGGCGGTTCTGTGATCGCCGGGCTCGTGATCGGGATCGCGGTCGTCCACCGCGACCACTCCGCGCCCGTCGCTCATCCGGATCGAGGCCCCTACCGTGGCAGCGAGCCACCCGGCTCGATTCACGCACCGGCGTTCACGTTGCCGAGCTATCGAGGCGTCCGCGTCTCGGTGCCGAAGCCCGGCAAGGTCGTGGTGCTCTCGTTCGTGGACACGAGCTGCAAGGAGAGCTGCCCGGTCGTCACGAGCGCGATCGCGCGCGCGTACCGGCTGCTGACGCCGAAGGAGCGGCGGCAGGTCGTCCCGCTCCTCGTGACCGTCGACCCGCGGACGGACACGCCGCAGCACGTCCGCCCTTTCCTCGAGCGCCGACACGCACTCGCGGTCGACTACCTGATCGGAACGGTGCGGCAGCTACGCCCGGTCTGGAAGGCGTATTTCATCCTGCCGGCGATCGACACCGGAAACGCCGACGTTCACAGCTCCGACGTGCGCATCTTCGATCGCCGCAGCCTGTGGGTCGCGACGCAGCACGCGGGCGTCGATCTCAACTCGGCGAATCTCGTCCACGACGTGCGCACGGCTCTGGCGCCCGGCGGCTGATTCAGAGCTCGTTCCAGAATGAAACGCTGTGCCGTCGAGGT
>DAISLG010000187.1:0-4521 GCA_036820565.1 Gaiellaceae bacterium
GGCGCGGCTTCGAGCATGATGTCCGGCGACGACGAGGTCGAAGGCGTGCTCGTGTGCGTAGGCGAGCAGGTCGTCGGCTGGGTGGTCGCCCTCGATGATTGCGTGTTCGAGCCGGACGCCGACGCGATCGGCGCGGTCGCGCAGCTTCTCGAGGCTCTCCTCCAGATAGCGCCGTGCGGCCTCGACCGATTCGAGTCGGTCGGCCTCTGTTTCGGCGTGCGCCGGCGAATGAGCGACCGAGCCGGCGACGATCTCCGCCTCGTAGCGGCGTGCGAGATCGACCGCGACGTCGAGCGCCCGGCGCGCCGCCTCCGAGCCGTCCCATGCGACAAGGATCCGCTGGAACATCAGCGGACCGCCGGGATCAGAGCGAGCACGACGATCAGGACCAGGAGCATGTAGAGAAGGTAGGCGCCAAGTCGTCCCGACTGCAGGCGCCGCGCAAAGGCAGACAGCCGCAGCGCCCCGGTACCGATCGGCCCGTAGAGGAACTGTTCGAAGGCGGGTACGACTCGCGTCTCGAGTCGCATGGTCGCCGCCTGCGGCGTGCGAGCGTCCGGATCGACGATCAGTCGGCGCCGAAGGCCATAGAGGCCGCGGAGCACGACCCGGAGCGGGTGCGAGTAGGCGGCGGGGGTGTACTGGACGGCCGCGGCCGGCGCCGCCGTGCCGCTCAGCCACACCGGTGCGCGGCGGACGCGCGGCCGGAGAAGCACGCGGACGAGGAACGCCGTCAGAAGGACGTAGGCCGGAATGACGATTGACAGCCAGGTCGGAGCGAGGACCGAAAACTTCGCGTAGACCGGGCCGAGCACGAGTGGGTGGCTGATCGTGGTCGGACCGAGGTCGAAGCCGAGCAGGTCACGGAGGCCCCGTCCGAGCAGACGGATCTCCCAGGGCGCGCCCGCTCCGAGCGCCACGACGACGACGGCGAGCAGCGCGAGGCCGGAGCCGAGGCCGTCTGGTTCGCGCACGGTGTCGAGCGCGCTCCGGGCGCGACCGAGGAAGACGGAGCCAAACAGCTTCGCGAACGCAAGCAGCGCGAGTCCGGCCGTGAGTGCGAGCAGCGCCGCCGCGAGCGCCATCACGAGTCGCGCGACCGTGCTGTCGACGCGGAAGCCCTGCAGCAGCGCCTCGAAGGTCAGCCACTCGCTGACGAAACCGGCGAAAGGTGGCACGGCGGCGAGCGTCAGCGTCGCGAGCCCGAAGCCGACCGCCGTGCGCGGGAGCAGCCGGCCGAGCCCGCCTAGCGGGGCTAGCTCACGTGTACCGGCACCGCGTGCGACCCGGTCGGCACCGAGGAAGGCGAGTGTCTTCGCGAGCGCGTGAGCGATCACGTGCATCGTGGCTGCTAGGAGGCCGGCGGCGGCGAGTTTCGGCAGCCCGGCCGCCGAGCCGACGAGTGCGACGCCGAAGCCGATTAGGACGATGCCGGCGTGTTCGATCGTCGAGAAGCCGAGGAAGCGCTTGAGGTCGTCTTGGCCGATCGCGTAGAGAATCCCGACGAGGGCGCTCAGGCCGCCGACGACAAGTACTAGCTCGCCCCACCAGAGCGCCGCCGGCCGGAGGGTTTCGAAGACGAGCAGCCAGAGGCCGTAGAAACCGGCGTTGACGGCGATTCCGGAAAGCGTCGCCGAGGAGGCGCCGGGAGCGGCAGCATGGCCGATCGGGAGCCAGCCCTGGAACGGCAGCATTCCGACTTTCGTCCCGAACCCGATTAGCAGCAGCAGAAACGCGATCGCGCGCACCGCGGGGCTGAGTGAGGGCGCAGCTGCGGCCCAATCGGCGAAGCGGAAGCTCCCGGTCTGGCCGTAGAGAAGCGCGAACGCCGCCAGGAGCGCACCACCGCCGAGCTTGTTCATCGCGCCGGTGAAGTAACCGGCAAAGAACGTTCCCGGCCTCGAGCGATCCGCGCTCGCGAGCAGGTACAGCGTCAATGTCAGCACTTCCCAGGCGAGTAGGAAGAGGAAGGCATGGTCGGTCGAGATCACGAGCGTCATCGTCAGGAGCAGGAGGCCGTGGAGGGCCGTGACGAGCCGCCGCGGCGGATGCTCGAGGTATGTCAGCGAAACGGCCGCACCACTCAGGCCCGTCAGCGCGAGGAAGATCCCCTGCAGTCCGCCCACGCGCAGATTCGTGTCGCCGAAGCCGAGCCAGGAGCCGAGGCTGACGCTGGCGCTGGCCCACGAGCCGCCAGCGACGAAGCCGAGCACGACCAGCAGGACCGAACCGGCGAGCGCCGCGAGTGCGGCTGCGCGTGCGTGCAGCGCTGGCAGGACGAGTGCGGCGGTGAGCAGCCCGAGTGAAGCGACGAGCGCGGCGTTCACGCTGCTTCCTCCGTCATCGTTCCGACCGCGAGCAACAGTCCGTGAAGGAGTGCGATCGGACTTGGCGGGGACCCCGGCACGTAGACGTCCACCGGCAAAATGCTGTCGACGCCGCCGGCGACCTCGCTGGTTGCGGCGGCGAATCCGCCGGAGCACGCGTCGGTGCCGGCCGCGATAACTGCCTTCGGTTCGGGCATCACCTCATACGCGCGCCGAAGCGGCGCAGCCATTGCGTGCGTAACGCCGCCGGTCACGAGCAGCACGTCAGCGTGCCGCGGGGCCGCGGTGAAGAAGAGGCCAAGCCGCTGTATGTCGTAGTACGGGTTCGTCAGCGCTGCGATCTCCCACTCCTCGGCGCCGTCAGAACCACTGTCGACGTGGCGAATGTGGATCGATCGCCGCAGCGTGCGCGTCCGCTCTCCGAGCGTGCGTCGGAGCTCGTCGACATTGCCGTTCGCAGGCTCGCCCACAACGAGACGCGAGCGGACGCGAACCGCAGTCTCGTACGCGGCGACGAAGCGGAACCGACTGGGGTCGGCGCGCACGCACGCCCCGCAGAGGACGCAGCGTCCGCGATCGAGCGAGAGTCCACCCTCAACGCGGATCGCGCCCGTGGGGCAGACTGCCTCGAGTCCTGGATCGGCGTCCGCCGCCGCGAGGACCTCGACGCGACCGTGGAAACCGGGCGGTGCCGGCTCGGGCCGGCGCGGATACCGCGTCGTGACGATTCCCTTGCGCAGTCCGCGGGCGATCCACTCGAGCATCCCGGGCTACCGATCCGCTCCGGCCGGCGTCAGCCCGAAGCTGTGCTCGATGAACGCGAAGTCCGTCAGGACGTCGCCGCGAAAGCTCTCGGAGAACAGTTGCCAGTTCCGGAACGAGGGCGAGGCAATCCGCGCGAGCGCGATTCCCCCGTCGGCCACTTCGACCCAAAAGACGGCCTCGCCCTGCGGCGCTTCCGCCCAACCGAGCGCCGCGCCGGTGCCGGCGGGCAGGTCGGCCAGCAGGTCGCCTGGGTCGCGGCGGAGGCGGTCGAGCGCCTGGCGGAGCAGGTGCAGGCTCTGGTCGATCTCGCCGAAGCGGACTTCCAGGCGCGCCATCGCGTCGCCGTCTTCGCGGGTCACGAGCTCGAACCCAAGTCGTCGGTAGCCTGCGTATGGACGCTCGAACCGCGCGTCCGTCGCGGTTCCCGCCGCCCGCGCAACAGGACCGACGGCTCCGAAAGCGTCGACCGTCTGCCGGTCAAGGGTGCCGCTGCCGATCAGGCGGTCGGTGAATGAAGTCGTCCTAAGCAGCAGTTTCCGGTCGCGTAGGAGATCGCGCTCGAACTCGTCGAGCGCCCGGTTGACCTCGTCCAGCGGGACGACGCCTTCGGCGCGCACGCCGCCGGGGACGATGATGCCGCGGGCAAACCGGCTGCCGGTGAGCCTCGCCTGCAATCGGAGGATGTCCTCCTTCAGGATCGCGAAGCGCGCGTTCCCGACGGCGAGCGCCGGATCCTCGGCGAGCCGGGCGGCGACGTCGAGATGGTTCGCGATCCGCTCGAGCTCGGCGTAGACGGTCCGCCACACCTCGGCTCGGCGCGGTACCTCGGCGCCGAGCGCGCGTTCGACGGCCTGGGCGAAAGCGAGGCAGTAGGCGACCGACGCGATGCCCGCCACCCGCTCGGCGAGATAGCCGCCGTGCTCGTAACTGAGGCCGGCAAAGCGCCGCTCGAGCCCGCGGCGCTTGAAGAACGGTCGCGTCTCGAGCGCGAGCACGTCCTCGCCGCCGGTCTCGATGACGAACTGGATCGCCTCGAACACGCCGGAGCGGATCGGGCCGTATGGGATCGTGAACGTCTCCGGCCCGATGACGCGGCGCCGGAGGTCGTCCGCGTCCGGGTGAGCGAGCGGCCGCAGGTCTGGGTGCCCGAGCGGCGTTAGCCCGTACAGGTCGTGCAGTTCGCGCTCTGCCCACCGTGCCGCCGGGATGTCGATGGCCAAGGCGGCATAGGCGACGCTCGCACCCCGTGGCGCGCGAAGCACGACGAGCGTTCCGCGGAAGGCGAGCACGGCTACGAGCGAGGGCTCTGGCTGCTCGGCGACGAACAGCGTCACGAAGCGCGCGCCCTCCTCGACGAGGAGCGCGGCCGCGCGATCGATCACCGCGAGCGGCACGCGCAGCCGTCGCTCGCCCGCGGGTCCCGGTTCGG
>DAISLG010000188.1:0-4498 GCA_036820565.1 Gaiellaceae bacterium
GTGCAGCTCGCGCTCGTCGGCTCGATGGCGCACGACGACCCCGAGGGCTGGGACTTCTACAACAGGACGGTCGAGCACGCCGACGGCGACCAGGACGTCCACATCCTCTCGAACCTGAACAACGTCGGCGGCGTCGAGGTCAACGCGTTCCAGGTGCACTCGGCCGCGTCGCTGCAGAAGTCGATCAAGGAGGGCTTCGGGCTGACCGTGACCGAGGCGCTCTGGAAGGCGCGCCCGATCGTCGCCGGCCGCGTCGGCGGCATCGTCAAGCAGATCCAGGACGGCGAGACGGGCTGGCTCGTCGACTCGTCCGAGGAGTGCGCCGCCGCCTGCCGCGAGATCCTCGGTGATCCCGCGGCGGCACGCGGGCGCGCGCTGCGCGGCAAGGAGTACGTCCGGCAGAACTTCCTCACTCCGCGCCTGCTGCGCGACTGGCTCGTGCTCTTCAACCGGCTCGTCGGGAACGACACGGCCGGCGCTGAGGTCGCGACCGTGCCGGCCAGCTCGTAGCCATACTCAGGCGGTGGCACGCCGCAAGCTGATCGTCGTCTCGAACCGGGGCCCGGTGACGTTCGCGCGGGACGGCGGCGAACGGATCGCGCGTCGCGGCGGCGGCGGCCTCGTGACCGCGCTCCGCAGCCTGGTCTCGCACCACGACGTCACCTGGATCGCGAGCGCGATGAGCGACGAGGACCGGGCCGTCGCGGCCGAGGCCGGCGGCGAGGCGATCGAGGAGCGGGCCCGCGACGGCTCCGCCTACCGCCTCCGGCTGGTCGTCCACGACGAGATCGCCTACGACCGCTACTACAACGTCGTCGCGAACCCGACGCTGTGGTTTCTCCAGCACTACCTCTGGTCGCTCGTCCGCGCGCCCGACGTCGACGACGGCCTGCACACCGCCTGGGACGAAGGCTACGTACCCGTCAACCGCGGCTTCGCGGACGCGGTCGTCGCCGAGCTCGAGCGCGAGCCGGACGCGAGCGTCTTCTTCCACGACTACCACCTCTACCTCGCGCCGAGGTTCGTCCGTGAGCGGCGCCCGGACGCGACGCTCGCCCACTTCGTCCACATCCCGTGGGCGGAGGCGGACTACTGGCACGTCCTGCCTGAGCGGATCCGGCGCGCGGTCCACGACGGGCTGCTGGCGAACGACGTCGTCGGCTTCCACACGAACCGGTGGCGCCGGAGCTTCCTGCGCTCGGCCGAGGACGTCGTCGGCGCCGAGTGCGACTACGACAGCTTCGTCGTCCGCTACGCCGGCCGGCAGGTCTCGGCGACGGCGCACCCGATCTCGGTCGACGCGGCCGAGTTCGACGAGCTCGCTGCGAGCGAGGCCGTGCTGCGCCATGGGCGCGAGATCGAGGCGCGCCGGCCGGAGAAGCTGATCCTGCGGGTCGACCGCACCGATCCGTCGAAGAACGTCGTACGCGGCTTTCGCGCGTTCGGCGCCTACCTCGACGACCATCCGGAGATGCACGAGCGGGTCGGGATGCTCGCGTTGCTCGACCCGTCCCGGCAGGACATCCCGGAGTACTCGGAGTACCTGGCGATGATCCAGCGCGAGGCGCGCGCGGTGAACGACCGCTTCCAGCAGGGCGACTGGCTGCCGATCGACCTCCAGATCGGCGACGACTTCCTCCAGGCCGTCGCCGCGTACAAGCAGTTCGACGTGCTGCTCGTGAACGCCATCTTCGACGGCCTCAACCTCGTCGCGAAGGAGGCGCCGCTCGTGAACGAGCGCGACGGCGTCCTGATCCTCTCGGAGAACGCGGGCGCCCACGAGGAGCTCGGCGAGTGGGCGGTCACGATCAATCCGTTCGACGTCTCCGGCCAGGCCCGCGCGATCCACGAGGCGCTGACGATGCCCGGGGAGGAGCGGCGCCGCCGGCGCGACGCAATCGCCGCCTACGTCCGCGACCACGACCTCGAGCACTGGCTCGACGCGCAGCTGGCCGATCTGGACGCGGTCCGCGCGGCCGCGCGGAGCTAGGATCACGCGCATGGAGGTTCGCAGCCCGGCGACGCTCGAGCTCGTCGGAACGGTCGCGGCGACGTCGCCCGAGGCCGTCCAGGAGCTGGTGGCCGAATCGCGGCTCGCGGGCGAGCGTTGGGCTCCCAGCTCGCACGCCGAGCGGCGCGCGCTGCTCGGGCGCGTGTTGCACGTCCTGCTCGACCGGATGGACGGGCTCGCCGAGACGATCTGCGCCGAGACCGGCAAGCCGCCGCTCGAGGCGTACACGACCGAGCTCTTCCCGGCGCTCGACGCGCTGGCGTGGCTCGGCGACAGCGCCGAGAAGGTGCTGCGCCCCGAGCGCGTGCGCTACCCGCAGCTGCACCTGCGGCACAAGCGCGGTTGGCTCGTCTACGAGCCGCGCGGCGTCGTCGCCGTGATCTCGCCGTGGAACTTCCCGCTCGCGATCCCGCTCGTCCAGGCCGCCTCGGCGGTCGCCGCGGGGAACGCGGTCGTCGTCAAGCCCGCCGAGCAGACGCCGCTGTCGGGTGCGCTCGTCGAGCAGGTCTTCGCCGAGGCCGGCGCCCCCGCGGGGCTCGTCCGGGTCGCCCAGGGCGACGGCGAGGTCGGCGCGGCCCTCGTTCGCGCCCGTGGCCTCGGGCACGTGCTCTTCACCGGCTCGGCCGAGGTCGGCCGGCTCGTCGCCGCGGAGGCGGGGAAGCGACTCGTCCCGGCCACGCTCGAGCTCGGCGGCTCCGACCCGATGATCGTCTTCGCCGACGCGGATCTCGACCGCGCGGTCGCGGGCGCGCTCTGGGGCTCGTTCTTCAACTGCGGGCAGGTGTGCTCGGGCGTCGAGCGGATCTACGTCGAGCAGCCGTTGTACGAGCCGTTCGTGGAGGAGCTGACGCGGCGCGCGCGCGGGCTCGAGGTGGGACGCGACATCGGCCCGCTGATCTCGGAGGAGCAGCGGGCAAAGGTCGAGGAGATCGTCGACGAGGCCGTTGCGCGAGGTGCCGAGGCGCGGACGGGCGCGCGCCGCCCCGATCGCCCCGGCTGGTTCTACGAGCCGACGGTGCTGACCGGCGCCACCGTTCGGGAGGAGATCTTCGGCCCGGTCGTCACAGTTGCCTCGTTCGGCAACGAGGACGAGGCGATTCGCCGCGCGAACGACTCGGCTTACGGCCTCGGCGCGAGCGTGTGGACGCGCGACCGCGAGCGCGCGCGGCGGGTGGCGGGCCGGCTCGAGGCGGGCACGGTCTGGACGAACGACGTCGCGTACTCGTTCGCCTCGTTCCAGGCGAGCTGGGGCGGCCGCAAGGAGTCCGGCTTCGGGCGCACCCACTCGAAGCACGGTCTCTACGACCTCTCGAGCGTGAAGTTCGTCGACGCCGACAGCGGGCGCGTGCCGGTGCCGTGGTGGTTCCCGTACGACGAGCGCCTCGTCGAGGCGTTCAGGGGCGTGCTGCCGGTGCTCTACGGCCAGGGCACCGAGCGTGTCGGGGCGGCCTGGCGCGCGCGCCGCGACCTCGTCCGCCTGGGGCGGCGCTACCTCCGGTGAGCGACCTCTCGCACGTCGACGAGACGGGCGCCGTGCGGATGGTGGACGTGGGCGGCAAGCCCGTCTCCCGGCGTCGCGCCACGGCGCGAGCGACCGTCCGCATGGCGCCGGAGACGGCCGCCCGGCTGCGCGCGCTGCCGAAGGGCGACGCGCTCGCGACCGCGCAACTCGCCGGGATCATGGCGGCGAAGCGCACGAGCGAGCTGATCCCGCTCTGCCACCCGCTGCCGCTCTCCCACGTCGAGGTCAGCCTCGAGGTCGGCGCGGAGTCGGTCGAGATCACGGCCTCGGCCGAGACCTCTGCGCAGACCGGCGTCGAGATGGAGGCGCTGACGGCCGCGTCCGTGGCGGCCTTGACCGTCTACGACATGGCGAAGGCGGTCGACAAGGAGATGACGATCGCGGAGGTGCGGCTCGTGGAGAAGACGAAGGAATGAGGGCGGCCGTGCTCACCGTGTCCGACCGCGTCTCGCGGGGCGAGGCCGACGACGCGAGCGGCGACCTGCTCGTGGAGCTCCTCGGCGCCGAGGGCTACGACGTCGCGCGCCGGGTCGTGCCGGACGATGGGGATGCGATCGCGGCGGCGATCGAGGAGCTCGCCGGGGAGGCTGCGCTCGTCCTCACGACGGGCGGAACGGGTCTCGCCGCGCGGGACGTCACGCCGGAGGCGACGGCCACGGTGCTCGAGCGGTTCGCGCCCGGGATCGCCGAGGCGCTGCGCGCCGACTCGATCGCGAAGACCCCGCACGGCCTGCTCTCGCGGGGTGTCGCCGGCGTCTGCCGCGGCTCGCTCGTCGTCAACCTGCCCGGCTCGACCGGCGGCTGCCGCGACGGGTTCGCGGTGCTCCGCCCCGCGCTCGGCCACGCGCTCGGCCTGCTCGCGGGCTCCGAGACGGCTCACCGGCAGACATGACTGCGTATCCGCTCCGCTTCGCCACGCTCGTCAAGATCGAGCACACGGTCTTCGCGCTGCCGTTCGCCTACGT
>DAISLG010000189.1:0-4493 GCA_036820565.1 Gaiellaceae bacterium
CTGACGGCTCATAACACCGCGATCGTCGTCGACTCGACGGCGGACTTCCCGGAAGCGCCCGAGCGCTTTCCGAACTGGCGCGTCGTGCCGCTCTACGTCCGCTTCGGCGAGGAGAGCTACCGCGACTACGTCGAGCTCGGGCCGGAGGAGTTCTACGAGCGGCTCCGCGACGCGCCGGAGACGCCCACCACCTCGCAGCCGACGCCGGGAGACTTCCTCCAGGTCTACGAGGAGCTCGGCGCGTACGAGCGGATCTTCTCGCTGCACATCTCCTCGAAGCTCTCGGGCACGTTCGACAGCGCGCGCACCGCGGCCGGGATGCTCGGCGGCGACCGGGTGCGCGGGATCGACTCGAACACGGCCTCGGCGGCGATCGCGATGCTCGGGCTCGCGATCCAGCGCCGGCTCGAGGCGGGGACGACCGACGAGGAGATCGACGCGCTGGTCGCGCGCTACGGTGAGCGGCACGAGCTGCTCTTCACCGTCTCCACGCTCGAGTTCCTCGCTCGCGGCGGCCGCATCGGGCGGGCGAAGGCAATGGCCGGCAACCTCCTGAACGTCAAGCCGATCCTGACGATCACCGACGGCGAGGTCGTCCCGCTCAAGCGTGTCCGCGGCAACCACAAGGCCTTCCAGGCATTCGAGGAGGCCTTCCGCGAGGGGACGACGGACGGCCCGAACCTGCGCGTGGGGATCGCGCACGCGGCCGCGCCGGAGCGGCTCCAGGCGCTCGTCGAGCTCGTCGAGCACGTCCGTCCGACCGCGGAGATCGAGATCGAGACGACGCTCGGGGCCGTCGTGGGAACCCACGCCGGCCCCGGGACGGTCGGATTCTTCTGGTACGAGGATGACGGTTAGGACAAGCGAATCCTCGGGTCGATCCAGGCGTAGAGCATGTCCGTGACGAGGTTGAAGACGAGGATCGCGAGCGACGCGAAGATCGTGATCCCCATGGTCGTCGGCAGGTCGAAGTTGAAGATGCTGTTGTAGGCGACGTTCCCGAGCCCCGGGAGCCCGAAGACCTGCTCGACGAAGATCAGGCCGCCGATCAGCAGGCCGATGTCCATCCCGATCATCGTCACGACCGGCAGCATCGCGTTGCGGAGGACGTGCGACCGCAGCACCCGCCATTCTGGCGCGCCCTTCGCGCGGGCGGTGCGGACGAAGTCCTCGTTCAGCGTCTCCATCACGTTTGCGCGGATCATCCGCACGTAGATGCCGGCGGAGACGATCGCGATCGTCGCCCACGGGAGCACGAGGTGGTACGCCCACTGCACCGGCCCGCCGCACTGCGCGCCCGGTGGCGGGTTGATCGCGTCGCAGTAGCCCGTGAACGGCGTCAGGCCGAGCTTGAACCCGACGAGATACGCCAGCAGCAGGCCGACCCAGACCGAGGGCAGCGAGATCCCGAACAGCACGTAGACCATCGCCACGCGATCGAGCAGCGACCTCGGGCGCAGCGCCGAGAGGATCCCGACCGGAATCGCGATCAGGATGTAGAGGAGCACCCCGCCGACGACGAGCGAGGCCGTCACCGGCGCCGCAGCGCCCACGATCTCGTTCACGCTCTGCCTGTTCGCGAACGAGCGGCCGAGCGACTGGTGGCCGACGAGGTTCCAGACGAACCGGCCGTACTGGACGGGCACCGGCTGGTCGAGCCCGAGCGCCGTGCGGACGCGTTGCACGTCCGCCGCCGTCGCCCGCTTCCCGGCGAACTGCCGTGCGGGGTCGGCCGGCACGAGGAAGAAGATCACGTACGCGACGAAGGTGATGACGAGGAACATCACCAGCGACCAGCTGACGCGACGGACGAGATATGGGGCCATGTGAGGCCTCCTGTGTCGGGGTGCCAGCTCGACACCTCAGACGCCGTGTGCCCGGGGAAGTTAGCCGCGGCCGTTCCTATACTCGAACGGCTTGACCGGTTTCGGGACTCTGGACCGGCCCTCCGCCTGGCCGCCGCCCCGCGGCCGTCCCCGGCCGGAGCGGCTCGACCTCCCGGTGGACACGCTCCCGGGCGTTGGGGCCGGGCTGAAGAAGAAGCTCGCGACGCTGGGGCTGCGCACGGTCGGCGACCTGCTCCGCCACCGCCCGCGCCGCTACGAGCCCGCCGCGCAGGAGCTTCCGATCTCGCAGCTCTTCGGCGAGGAGGAGGTCGCGATCTCGGGCGAGATCCGCTCGGTCAAGGTACGGCGCGTCCGCCGGCTCGCGATCACGGAGGCGCTCGTGGCGGACGCGACGGGCCAGATCAAGGCGACGTGGTTCAACCAGCCCTGGCTCGCCGACCAGCTGCCGCCGGGAACGCGCGTGCGGCTGCGCGGCCAGCTCGGCCGTCACGGCTTCAACGTGCGCTCGCACGACGTGGACGGGCAGGCGGCTACGGCCGACTTCGCGCCGGTGTACCCCGCGAGCGAGGAGGTCAGCGTCAAGAAGCTGCGCGAGCTGGTGCGCGCCGTCCTCCCTTACGCGCGCGATCTCCCGGATCCGCTGCCTGCCGAGCTGAAGGTCGCGCGGGCGCTCCCGCAGCGCGCCGACGCGCTGGCCGCGATCCACTTCCCCGAGTCGGAGGCGGAGGGCGAGCGGGCCCGGCGCCGGCTCGCCTTCGACGAGCTGCTCGTGCTCCAGCTCGGCCTGCTTCGTCGCGGCCGGGGGGAGGAGGATGCGGTCGCGCCCGCGCTCGGCGAGCCCGGCGAGCTCGTCGCCCGCTACCGCTCCCTGCTCCCGTTCACGCTGACCGAGCACCAGGAGGGGGCGATCGCGGAGATCGACGCCGACCTCGTCCGAACGGTGCCGATGCAGCGGCTGCTCCAGGGGGATGTCGGCTCCGGCAAGACGGTCGTCGCCCTGTACGCCCTCCTGCGCGGCGTCGAGTCGGGCCGCCAGGGTGCGCTGATGGCCCCGACCGAGACCCTCGCCGAGCAGCACTTCCTCACCGTCGAGGGCATCTGCGCCGAGCTCGGTGTCGGCTGCGTCCTGCTCACCCAGTCGAGCGCGACGAAGGAGACGAGGGCCGCGATCGCCTCCGGCGACGCGAAGATCGCCGTCGGCACGCACGCGCTGATCCAGCAGGCGGTCGAGTTCCGCGACCTCGCCGTTGCGGTCGTCGACGAGCAGCACCGCTTCGGCGTCGAGCAGCGCCGCGCCCTCGCCGAGGGCCGCTCGCCGCACGTCCTGCACATGACCGCGACGCCGATCCCGCGGACGCTCGCGCTGACCGTCTACGGCGACCTCCAGGTCAGCGAGATCGCGAAGCCGCCCGCGAACCGCAAGCCGATCGTGACCGCGTGGGTCGGCGCCGAGCGGAGCTCCGAGGCGTACGAGCGGCTGCGCCGGCACCTCGACGACGGACGCCAGGCCTACGTCGTCTGCCCGCTGATCGAGGAGTCCGAGACGAGCGAGGCCCGCGCGGCCGAGGCCGAGGCGGACCGGCTCCGCCGCGCCGAGCTGGCCGATTACCGCGTCGGCCTCCTGCACGGCCGACTCAGGCCCGCCGAACGGCGCGAGCTGATGGCGAGCTTCAAGGCGGGGGAGCTCGACGTGCTCGTCGCGACGACGGTGATCGAGGTCGGCGTCGACGTCCCGAACGCGACGATCATGATCGTCCAGGAGGCCGACCGCTTCGGGCTCGCCCAGCTCCACCAGCTGCGTGGGCGCGTCGGGCGCGGGGCGGAGCAGAGCTACTGCCTGCTGGTCTCGCGCCCGAAGGAGGAGCTCACCGACGCGGCCCAGGCGCGGCTCCAGGCGCTCGTCGACTCGACCGACGGCTTCGAGCTCGCCGAGATCGACCTCGAGCTCCGCGGCGAGGGCCAGCTGCTCGGCACCCGCCAGGCCGGGCTCTCGGAGTTCAAGTTCACGCGCCTGCGCAAGGATCGCGCGCTGCTCGAGGAGGCCCGCGAGGCCGCGATCGCCCTGCTCGACTACGAGGGCCCCCTGAACGACGAGGTCGACCGCTTCTTCGGTGAGGTCGACCGCGACGCGCTCGCTTAGCGCGGTTCCGAATCGGGCATGTGGTAGCATGTGACCACATGGCGACCCGAATGGGGATCCGCGAGCTCCGCGACTCGCTCACGTCGACGATCCGACGGGTTCGCGCCGGTGAGGTCGTCGAGGTCACGCACGACGGCGAGCCCGTCGCGCTGCTGACGCCGATCCCGCGCACGAAGCTCGAACGCCTCGTCGCCGAGGGGTTGGTGACGCTGCCGGAAGGGCCACTTGTCCTTCCGGAGCCGCGGATCGCGCCTGGGCCGCTCACCGGCTCACAGGCGCTTCAGGAAGATCGCGGCGACTGACGCGCTCGTCTACGCCGACTCGTCGGCGCTCGTGAAGCTCGTCCTCCTCGAAGACGAGACCGCGGCAGTCGCTGACTTCGTCCGGTCGTGCGGATCGCTTGTCACGAGTCGTCTGGCGTTCGTGGAGGTGGCCCGCGCAGTGAAGCGGGTCGACCCGTCGGCAGACGCGGTCGCAGCGGCGGCCGCGGTTCTCCGATCATTCGT
>DAISLG010000190.1:0-3101 GCA_036820565.1 Gaiellaceae bacterium
GCCTCGCCGATCCGGGAAACCTGCCGTTCGCCCTCCTCGTCCTGACCGTGCTGAATCTGGTCGCCGCGCCCGTCCAGAACGCGATCTCACGCCGTTACGAGGCCGAGGCCGACTGGATCGCGCTCCGGTCGACGCGCGACCCGGCGTCGGCGCGAGCGCTCTTCGAGAGCTTCCAGCGGACGAGCCTGGAGGAGCCGAGCCCGCCGCTCTGGGACTACCTCCTGCTCGAGAGCCACCCGACCCTGATCCAGCGGATCGCGATGGCAGAGCGGTGGCGCGCTACGACTCGTCGTCGGGGCGGGGCGGCGCCGAGGGCAGGTTCCTGATCCCCTCTCGAGTCGACCACTTCGACCAGGAGTCGTTCATCGCCTCGAGCAGCTCCTTCATGAAGGGGCTCGACATGTTCACGCGGGAGACGACGACGCCGGGGACGTCGCCCGTCTCGACCTCGTGGTCGATCCGCATGAACGTGATCGTGAACTCGTAGTCCGAGAAGCTGATGTTCGCGAAGTTTGCGTAGACGCCCGCCAGGTTCTCGGGATCCATATGGATGTTGAGCTGGCGCTCCTGGCCTTCGTCCTGCACGGCTCCACGATACTAGAGTCGTGGAGAGCATCAGCGCGCGTCGGATCATGGTCACGATCGCCGCCGTCCTGAGCGTGTTCGCCCTCGGCACGATCGGCTTCCACTACCTGCTCCACGAGCCCTGGCACTCCGCCTTCTACCGCACGGTCGTCACCGCCACCCTGACCGGGCTCGACTCGAAGCCGAGGGGAATCGGGGCGGAGTTGCTGACGATCGGGCTCGTCCTCTCCGGCGTGACTATCTTTGGGTACGTCGCGGCCCAGGTCGTCGACTCGATCGCACACGGAATCCTCGGTGGGGCATGGAAGGAGAAGCGGCGGCGGACGATGATCGACCGGCTCAGCGACCACATCGTGATCTGCGGCTACGGCCGCGTCGGCCGCCGGATCGCCGACGAGCTCCGCACGGGCGAGATTCCGTACGTCGTGCTCGACTTCAGCGACGACGCCGTCGCGGCGGCGGCCGAGCGCGACGACCTGTTCATCCAGGGGACGGGCACCGAGGACGAGGACCTCGAGCAGGCGGGGATCGACCGCGCGCGCGGCCTGATCGTCGCCTCCGACTCCGACGCCGACAACCTCTACATCACGCTGTCGGCGCGCTCGCGTCGGCCGGAGCTGTCGATCGTCGCGCGGGCGACCGACGAGGACGCGGAGAAGAAGCTCCGACTCGCCGGCGCCGACCGGGTCGTGCTGCCGTACGCGACCGCGGGGCGCGTGATGGCGAACCTGATGGTGCGGCCGCAGGTCGCCGCGTTCGTCAACGTCCTGACGAGCGTCGGTGCCGACCTCAGCTTCGAGGAGATCGAGGTGCGCGCCGAGTGCGGCCAGGGCGGGAAGACGATCCGCGAGCTCGACATCTTCGAGCGGACCGGCGCGTACGTCGTCGCCGTCCGCAAGGAGGACGGGAGCTTCGACACGCGGCCGTCGAAGGACACCGTCCTCGAGACAGGCGACGTGATCGTCGGCGTGGGCGCGGCGGACGAGATCCGCGCGCTCGAGAACCTGTTCGAGCCGCGGGAGCGTGTTGGCCGCTGACGCCGTCGTGCGGCTCGCCGCGCGGATCGGCGAGCTGGCGGGCGCAGACGTCGACCTCGACCGGCCGAGCGATCCCGCGCACGGCGATTACGCGACGAACGTCGCGCTCCGCACGGCGCCGGCGCAGCGGCGGCCGCCGCGCGAGCTGGCGGCCGAGCTGGCGGACAAGGCGGCGGCGCTGCCGGAGATCGAGCGCGCCGAGGTCGCCGGCCCGGGCTTCCTCAACCTCTGGGTGAGCGACTCCTGGTTCGCGGAGGCGCTCGCGGAGATCGGCGCGGACTACGGCGCCGGCTCGGCGGCCGCGCCCGAGCGGATCCAGGTCGAAATGGTCTCCGCGAACCCGACCGGCCCGATCACGGTCGCGTCGGCGCGGAACGGCGCCTACGGCGACTCCGTCGCGCGGCTGCTGGAGTTCGCCGGCCACACGGTCCGGCGCGAGTACTACTTCAACGACGCCGGCCGCCAGATCGAGGCGTTCGAGGCCTCGGTCGCCGCCGCGGCCGCAGGCGAGCCGATTCCCGAGGGCGGCTACCACGGCGACTACGTCGCCGAGCTCGCGAAGGACGCCGGCAACGCGGTTCCGCAGATGCTCGAGCGGATCCGCAGGTCGCTCGAGGAGTTCCGCATCCACTTCGACACCTGGGTGCGGCAGAGCGAGATCGAAGGCGCGATTCCCGAGGCGGTGGCGCTGCTCGACACGTACGAGGCGGACGGCACCGTCTGGGCCCGCACGAGCGCGCACGGCGACGACAAGGACCGGCCGCTCGTCCGCTCCTCCGACGGATCGTTCCTCTACTTCGCCGCGGACGTCGCCTACATGCGGCAGAAGCTCGCGTCACACGACCGCGCGATCTACGTCCTCGGCGCGGACCACCACGCCTACCAGCGGCGGCTCAAGGCGCTCGCGGCGCTCCTCGGCTACGACCCCGAGCGCGTCGAGATCCTGCTCTACCAGCTCGTGCACCTCGTCCGAGGCGGCGAGCTCGCGAAGGTGTCGAAGCGCGCGGGCGACGTCGTCTTCCTCGACGACTTCGTCAGCGAGATCGGCGTCGACGCCGCCCGCTGGTACCTCGTCAACCGCGGCCACGACCAGTCGATCGAGGTAGACCTCGACCTCGCCGCCGAGAAGTCCCAGAAGAACCCGGTCTACTACGTCCAGTACGCCCATGCCCGGATCGCCGGCATCCTCCGCAACGCCACCTCCGAGCCAAGTACCAGCCTGGTACGAGGAACGCTTGCGCCGGAGGAGCGCGAACTGATCAAGCGGCTCGCCGAGTTCCCGGCCGTCGTCGCCGAGGCGACCGAGCGGCGTGGCCCGCACGCGCTGCCCAACTACGCGATCAAGGTCGCCGACGCGTTCCACCGCTTCTACCACGAGCATCGCGTGCTCGAGAGCGACGAGGAGGCGTTCCGGCTCGAGCTCTGCCGCGCGACGCAGCAGGTGCTCTTCCGCTGCCTCGACCTCGTCGGCGTCGAGGC
>DAISLG010000190.1:3201-4460 GCA_036820565.1 Gaiellaceae bacterium
GTCGGCGTTCCGGTGCTGTGGCGGCTGACCGGCTCGCGGGAACACGTGATCGCCTCGGAGCAGCACCTCTTCCGCTCGCCGCTTCTCGGCCGCGCCGTCGGCGACGCGGTCTACTGGCGCCGCCACTTCTCTGCCGGCTACTACGTCTACTACGACGCCAGGGGGAAGGCCCGCGGCGGCGCGATCGCGGCGCTGCCGCTGATCGAGCAGGTCGCGGAAGGACGCTTTCGCGCGATCTGGGCGACGCCGCTGACGAACACCGGCAACGCGTTCGCGGCCCGCTGGTACCTGCTCCGCAACGACGCGATCCGCGCCTCCGGCACCTGGTACGACCGGACCGGCGTCCGGTCTCGCACCGTCGCCCGCGGAGAGCGGCTCGCGCCCGGCGCGGTCCTCGTCCGCGGCGACTCGCTCTGCGTCGAGGCGCGGTCGGGCCTCGACGGCCGCTGGAGCGAGTGGGCGAACACCTGCCGCGTGATCTAGACCCCGCTCTCGTAGATCCGGCGGACGATCTCCTCGATGTCCGTCTCCTCGATCGCGAGGTCGACGAGCCGAGCGCGTGACGCCACCGCCGCGGTCAGCTCCGCAGCGCCGCCCGTGAAGCGCAGCCACTGGCGCGGCCCGTCGGCCTTCTCGAAGCGCGCGCCCGGGACGTCGAGCGGCGGCGCCGGCTCCTCCAGGTCGACGATCAGCGTCCGCTCGCTGCCGAACCGCTCCTTCAGCGCGGCGATCTCGCCGTCGTAGATCAGGCTGCCGTGGTCGATGATCAGCAGCCGCCGGCAGAGCCGCTCGATGTCGCCGAGGTCGTGCGTCGTCAGCATCACGGTGACGCCGCGCTCGCGGTTGATCTCGACGAGGAAGTCGCGGACGCGCTGCTTCGCGACGACGTCGAGCCCGATCGTCGGCTCGTCGAGGAAGAGGATCTCGGGGTCGTGCAGCATCGACGCGGTCAGCTCGCCGCGGATCCGCTGCCCGAGCGAGAGCTGCCGCACCGGCGTCTCGAGGAACGGGTCGAGATCGAGCCGCTCGCGGAACTGCGCGAGGTTCGCGCGGTAGCGGTCGGCGGGGACGCGGTAGATGTGCCGGAGCAGCTCGAACGACTCGATCAGCGGCAGGTCCCACCAGAGCTGGACGCGCTGCCCGAACATCGCCCCGATCCTGCGCGCGAGCTGGATCCGCTGGCGCGACGGCTCGAGCCCGCCGACGCGGACGTGCCCACCGGACGGGACGAGGATCCCGGTCAGCATCTTGATCGTCGT
>DAISLG010000191.1:0-4456 GCA_036820565.1 Gaiellaceae bacterium
CGGATCTCCTGCTCGTCCGGCGTCTCGGGGTCGCGCATCCACGGCTGGAGCTCGCCGGTCTTGACGACGGCGAACGCGAACAGGTTCGCCTGGCTCGGAACGACCTTCGTGAACGCCGTCAGCACCGGGTTCGCGATCCTCGCGGCGACCGCCCACGGGCCGCGGACGACCGAGAACGGCAGCTCGAACTCGTGGAACCAGAGGAAGCGGTGGTGCGCGTGCGGCGCCGCGGAGCGGATCGTCTTCTCGACTTCGCGCTCCGTCCAGCGGTAGACGTAGTTCGGCGTCGCCGTGTTGCCGACGCCGCCCGAGCGGAAGTCGTGCGCCGCGACCGCGGTCAGCTCGTAGTCGGGTGTGACGCCTGCCCGGATCGTCGCGCGCATCAGCAGCGAGTCGCGGGCCTCGACGGCGAGCAGGCCCTTCCGCGCGACGCGGTAGAGCTCGAGCACGGCGCGGTGCGGGGAGCGGCAGTGGTGGAGCCCGGCGGAGACGACCGCGAAGTCGAAGCTGCCGTCCTCGTAGGTCAGCGCCTCCGCGTCCTGGAACTCCTCCCCCTCCTCGGGGCTCACGTTCGTGATCGTCACGCTCGGGAACCCGGCAAACGCCTCCCGGTCGGCCTGGCCACCCGCGACGACGAGGATCCGGTCGTCCCGCGCGAGCACGCCGTCGGCGAGGAGCGACTCGAGCGTGCGGCGGTAGAAGCCGGCGCGCTCGCTCATGCCGCGGTGGCGCAGAAGACCATCTCCGCGCTCCCCTCGAAGTGGATCTCGGGCTCGAAGCCGAGCTCGCGCAGCGTCTCGGCGACGTCCGTGCCGAAGTCGGTGTGGGCGAGCATGTCGTCGCGACTCGAGGAGAACAGCCGGAGCAGGCCCGACGCGCGGCCGTGGTACTGCGGCGGCAGCCCCGCCCGGCTCCGCGTCGTCGTGCGGCCCGGCGGCACCGGGATCGTGAAGACGTGCCGCCCGCCGGGCCGGAGCACGCGGCGCGTCTCCGCGAGGGCCGCGACCGGGTCCGGGACGTGCTCGAGCGTCTCGGAGGTGAGGACGAGGTCGAACGAGGCGTCCGGGTACGAGAGCGCCTGGAGATCCTCCTCCGGGTACTCCGAGTAGCGCAAGGAGGGATGGGGTGCGAGCGCGGCGTGCGCGGCGCCGATCCCGTTGATCTCGGCGACGTCCAGACCCCGGAACGGCGCCTCCTCGACGAGCTGCGCGAGCGAGCTCGCGGTCTCCGCGTAGTGCCCGAGCAGGACCTCGGCGATGCGGCGCACGCGCAGGCTCGCGGCGCAGGAGTCGCACCAGAGGCTCTCGCGGCGCGCGAGGTCGGCGCCGAATCCGCGCCACTCGACCGCCAGCTCGCGCGGGACGATCCACGAGTTGTACGCAAAGGTCGTCTCCGCTCCGCAGACCGAGCAGCGGCCGCGCTCGTCGCGGCGCCCGTCGCCGGGCGGGCGCAGCGTGCGCAGGATCAGCTGGCCGATCCGCTCCTTCACCTGCGCCCCATCCGGCCGCGGCGGACGTCGCGCCACCCCCTGAGCACGTGGCGCGCGGCGCGCGGCCGCTGGGCCACGTGCGCGGCCACGATCGCGCCGCGGCGGATCGAGCGGAGCGGGCGCGGCAGCGGCAGGTGGCGGTCGACGACCGCGATCGTGTTGCGCGTGTCGTAGTAGAGCCCGGTCGGCGAGCTCGCTCCGCCCGTCGACGCCGAGACCCGGTGCCACGTCCTCGCGTCGGGGACGAAGACGATCTCGAAGCCGCTCCGCCGGATCCGGAGGCACCACTCGAGATCCTCGGCGTACGCGAAGAGGCCCTCGTCGAGCAGGCCCGCCGTCTCGAGCGCCGCGCGCGAGACCGCCATCGCCGCGCCCGTCGCCGAGACGACCTCGCGCAGCGCGTCGAAGCCGGTGTCCGGCTTCCCGAAGCCGTCGTGGCGGTGGAGCCCGAGCGTCTTCGAGAGCCGCATCCCCGCGTACCAGAGCCGGTCGGGCGGCTCGGCGAGGAAGACCTTGCAGGCGAGCACGCCCGCGCCGGGGCGCGCTCGGGCCGCGCGCTCGAGCGCGGCGGGCAGCCCCGGGTCGATCCAGGCGTCGTTGTTCAGCAGGAGCACCCAGCCGGCGCCGTTGTCGAGCGCCCTGCGGATGCCGACGTTGTTCCCCCCGGCGAAGCCGAGGTTGGCGCCCGTGCGGATCACCTCCACCTCGGGGAACCGCTCCTCGACCGCCTCGGGCGAGCCGTCGGTCGAGCCGTTGTCGACGAGCACCGTCTCGACCCCGCGCAGCGACTCGAGCGCGCGCAGCGTGTCCTCGCGGCCGTTCCAGGAGAGGACGACGGCGACGAGCCTCATGCGAGCGTCCGCACGTACGTCCAGGCGAGCCGCAGCCCCCGCGGGCGGATCGCGGCGAGGAGCCCGAGGTAGAGCGCGAGGCCCGCCGTCGCGGCCGGGATCCCGCCGAGGACGAGCGCCGCGAGCCCGAATGAGAACGCCGCGAGGGCCGTCTCGACCGCGGCGAGCCGGCCAAGCCCGAGCGAGGCGACTGCCAGCGTCCGCCGCGAGAGGCCGGCCATCAGGACCCCGAGCGCGAGCAGCGTGGTGAGCGCGAGTGAGGCCGCGAGCCCCGGCAGCTCGAACGTCCGCGCGAGCCCCCACGCGAGCGGCACCTGGACGAGCGGGAGCGCGATCGCGAGCGGGACGAGCACGGTGCCACGCTCGAGCACGAAGAGGAGTGGGTACGCGACCGTCAGCGCGATCGAGACGAGCATCCACGGAGCGAGGTAGACGACGAGCCGCCCGAGATCGTGCCCGGCCTGGCCGGAGAAGGCGCCGCCGAGGACGGCGGAGGCGACGCGGCCGCCGACGAGGGCGAAGACGCCCGCGGCGCCGGTGATGACCGTGAGGCTGAGCCAGGACGTGTGGACGACGTGTGCGGCCGCGCCGTCGGCGTCGACGCCGCGGCGGGTCAGCGGCGCGGAGGTGACGAGCGCGAGCGAGGTCGCCGTCGTCGCGACGAGCGAGCTCGCGAGCATGTACGCGTAGGTGAGAGTCGTCACCGAGCCGACCGGCAGGTCGGTCGCGAAGCGGACGGCGATCACGAAGAGCGCCTGGAGCGCGAGCGGGACCGCGGCGCCCTCGGCGAGCTTGCGCAGGCGCCCTCCGACCCGGTCCGGCGCGAGCCGCACGCGGCCGAGCGAGCCCCGCGCGAGCAGCGCGCCCAGGCTGACCGCGAGCGCGACGGCGCCGTTCGCGACCGATCCCCACGCGAGCGCGATCACGCCGTGGCTCCACGTCAGCGGGAAGACGACGAGCGTCGCGAGGGCGCCCGCGGCGTAGGCGACGGCGGCGACGCGGTAGCTGTTCGTGGCGGCGAGCGCGCTCGCGCAGAGCGCCGCGTAGAGGTGGCACGCCGCCGCCACGACGAGCACGGCGATCGAGCGCGCCGCGATGTGGGACGCCGCCGGCCCGAGCCCTCCCGTCAGGAGGTCGCCGATCGCTCCCCGCGCCAAGATCCCCACCGCGACGAGCGGGGCCGCGACGGCCGCGAGCGCCAGCGCGTAGGCGCCGAACTCCGCGCCGAGCCTGCCGGCCTCCGACGCGCGCGTCAGGTCGGGCAGGGCCACGATCCGGAACGACGTCGCCGCCAGGAGGACGACCGCGTAGACGGCGAAGGCGGCGAAGAAGCCGTCGGTCACCTCCGTCCGGCCGAACCTGTGCGCGAGGAGAACAGCGGCCGCGGCGGCCGCGGCCTGGATCACGACGGTCGAGACCGCGGTCGCGAGGCCGCTTGCGACCGCGCTCCGGCGGCGTGAGGGGGTACCCTTGTCCAACCCGCGAACAAGCTTAAGCACGATGCCGAATTCCCACCCGAACATCTGGAGCGACGAGGCCCTGGAAGGGCTCCAACGCGATTTCGGCTCCGTCTACGGGGGCCGGACGGTGCTCGTCACCGGCTCGGACGGCTTCATGGGCTCCCACCTGACCGACGCGCTCGTCCACGTCGGCGCGAACGTCCACGCCTTCGTCCGGGCGACCTCGAGCGGGGCGCTGAACAACATCTCGCACCTCTCGCGCAAGCTGAAGGTGCACTTCGCCGACCTGACCGACAAGACCTCGATCGACTACCTCGTGCGCGAGCTGAAGGAGGCGCCCGACCGGCCGTACATCTTCCACCTCGGCGCGCAGGCGCACGTCGGCGAGTCCTGGCACCGGCCCTACGAGACGGTGATGGCGAACACGGTCGGGACGCTGAACCTGCTCCAGTCGGTCGTCGACCACGGCCTCGAGCTGGAGAAGTTCGACACCGCTGGGACGTCCGAGGAGTACGGCAACCCGCGCGAGTCGGTCGCCCACCACCACGACTTCGACGAGCTTGGCGGGCTGATCCTGCACGAGCGCTCGCCGATCAACCCCAAGTCGATCTACGCGACCGCGAAGGTCGCCGCCGACTTCCTGACGATGAACTACC
>DAISLG010000192.1:0-4439 GCA_036820565.1 Gaiellaceae bacterium
TCGGCCTCGAGCTCGGCGCCGACGACTACATCACCAAGCCGTTCTCGATCCGCGAGTTCCGGAGTCGCGTGCGCGCCCTCCTGCGCCGTGCCTCCGCCGCGCAGCTGCCGCCGCCCGACGTGATCGAGGTCGGCGACCTGACGATCGATCACGAGCGGCGCGCTGTCGTGGTGCGCGCCGCCGCCGTGCGGCTCACCTACGTCGAGTTCGAGCTGCTGAGCACGCTCGCGCGGCACCCGGGCCGGGTCTACAGCCGGCGGATGCTGCTCGAGTCGCTCTGGGGCGAGGCGGACTACCGCGACCCGCGCACGATCGACGTCCACGTCCGCCACCTGCGCGAGAAGATCGAGCTGGAGCCGCGCGAGCCCGAGTACATCTTCACCGTGCGCGGCGTGGGCTACCGCTTCCGCGACCGGTGAACCCGCTCCGGAGCGTCGGCGCCCGGCTCAGCCTCGCGCTGCTGATCGTCGTCGCGGCGGCGCTCGGGATCGTCTACCTCGTCGTCGTGCCGTCGCTCGAGCGGCGGCTCGTCAACGGAAAGCTCGACCAGCTGGAGCAGGCGGCGCCGAGCCTCGCGCGCCAGCTGCCCGAGAACCGCCTGTTCTGGAGGGACTTCGTCGAGAACGCCCGCGACAGCGTCAACGCGCGGGTTGTCATCTACGACGTCTACGAGCCGCCGCCGACGCTCCAGATCCTGGAGGACTCGCGGACGACGGAGTCGTCGGCCGACGTCGCGGACGATCCCGTCGCGCTGCGCTCGGCGGTCGAGTTCCGTGGCGCGCGGGGCACCGTCGTCCGCGGCGGCACGCGCTACGCGGAGGTCGCGACCCCGACCCTGCTCGGGCCACACATCCTGCTGCTCGCGTCGCTGAACGACTCGCTCGCGAACGGCCACTTCGTGCGCCGCCGGCTGCTGACCGCCGGGCTGATCGCCCTCGTCGTCGCGCTCGCGCTCGGCTACAGCGGCGCCTGGGCGTTCGCCCGCCGGATCCGCCGGCTCGAGGCGGCCGTCGGGCGGATCGCCACGGGCCACTTCGACGAGCCCGTCGTCGACGCCGGCGCCGACGAGCTCGGCCAGCTCGCGCGCGCCTTCGACAACATGCGCCTCCGCCTCGCCCGGCTCGACCACGCCCGTGGCGAGTTCATCGCAAACGCGTCGCACGAGCTGCGGACGCCGCTCTTCTCGCTGGCCGGCTTCCTCGAGCTGCTCACCGACGAGGAGCTCGACGAGGCGACGCGCGCGGAGTTCCTCGCGACGATGCGGGAGCAGGTCGAGCGCCTGGCGAAGCTCGCGACCGAGCTGCTCGACCTCTCGCGGCTCGACGTCGGGCGGATGCAGGTCGAGCGGAGCGAGCTCGACCTCGCCCCGCTCGCCGAGGCGCTTGCCGCCGAGTTCCGGGCGTTCGCGCAGTCGACGGGCCACTCGGTCGAGGCCGCCGCGTGGCCGTCCGCAACCGCGCTCGGCGACGAGGGGCGCGTGCTCCAGATCGGCCGCGTGCTCGTCGAGAACGCCCTGCTGCACACGCCCGCGGGCACGACGGTGCGGGTCGGCGCCGACGAGGGGGAGCTGTGGGTCGAGGACGACGGGCCCGGCGTGCCGCCCGAGCACGCGGGGCAGATATTCGAGCGCTTCTACCGGCTCGACTCGGCCCTCGCTTCGGGGAGCGGGCTCGGCCTCGCGATCGCGCGGGAGCTCGCCGAGCTGATGGGCGGCACGCTCGAGCTCGACTCGCGCCCGGGGCGCACCGTTTTCACCCTGGCGCTGCCCGGCGAGGCGTTTTCACGTGAAAACGAGCCGGAGGATCCCGTCGCTACAGTGTGATTCGCCCGATGCGCCCCGCCCCCACCGCACTCGTCGCCCTGATCGCCGCCGTTCTCGGCGGCGTCTCCGTCCTTGCCCTCGGGAGGTCGGCCGGCTGGATCGGTACCGCGAAGACGACGACCGTCGTCGAGCGTGCACCGATCGGGGCCGACGCCGCCCCGGCCGCCGTGTTGCCGCCCGTGAAGGCCGCTGGAGCGTTCGACCCGGCTCGGATCTACGCCGCGCGCGTCCCGGGGGTCGTCACGATCGTCGCCTTCTTCGGCGCGTCGGGCTCCGCCGACGCCAACGCCGCGCAGGGCTCCGGCTTCGTCGCCTCCGCCGACGGGACGATCCTGACCAACTCCCACGTGGTCACGACCGCCGGCCAGGGCGCGACCGGCGAGGCGGTGAAGGGCGCGAAGGAGCTGTACGTCGAGTTCTCCGACGGCGAGCGGGTCGGAGCGAAGATCGTCGGCTGGGATCTCTTCGACGACGTCGGCGTGATCGCGGTCGACCCGTCCCAGCACCCCCTCACGCCGCTGCCGCTCGGCGACTCCTCGGCGGTCGGCGTCGGCGAGCCGGTCGCCGCGATCGGCAGCCCGTTCGGCAACGAGAGCTCGCTCTCGGTCGGGATCGTCTCTGCGACGCGGCGCTCGATCCCGTCTCTGACCTCGAAGTACGACCTCGTCGACGCGATCCAGACCGACGCGCCGATCAACCATGGCAACTCGGGCGGCCCGCTCTTCGATGCGCGCGGCCGCGTGATCGGGATCAACGCGCAGATCCGCAGCGGAGGAGGCCAGAGCGGCTTCGAGGGTGTCGGCTTCGCCGTCCCGATCAACTCCGCGAAGCGCTCGATGCGGCAGCTGCTCGCGAACGGCCGCGTCGCTTACGCCTACATCGGGATCCGCACGGAGGACGTGACGCCCTCGATCGCGCGTCACTTCAACTTCCCGACGCTGCACGGCGCGCTGATCGACAGGGTCGACGCCGGAACGCCGGGCGCGCGCGCGGGGCTCCGCGGCGGCTCCGACGTCCAGCAGTTCAACGGCCAGGAGATCGTCGTCGGCGGCGACCTCGTCGTCGCGATCAACGGCGAGCCGGTCCGGAACGGGGGCGACGTCGTCCGCATCGTCAGCGGCGACCTGCTCCCGGGCCAGGTGGCCCGCCTGACGATCGTGCGGGGCTCCCGGCGCGAGGTCGTGCCGGTGCGCCTCGTCGAGCGGCCGCAGTAGCGCGGTTAGAACGCAGCGTCGGCGGGAACACACCGGGACAGCGCGGCATCTTCTTGCTCGATTTCGGCAGATTTCGACGTTTAAGTCTCGTCAAACCAGAGAGAAACCACTGATGACCGAGCGCAACGGGCACGACCATGCGGTACGCCTGACGATCCCGGCGAAGGCCGAGTACATCGCGCTCAGCCGCCTCGCCCTGACCGGTCTCTCGCGCCTCCGCCCGCTCTCGGACGAGGTCCTGGGCGACATGAAGCTGGCGCTGACCGAGGCCTGCACCAACTCGGTCCGGCACGCCTACGACGACGGGGCCGGCGGCGTCGTCGAGATCCTCTACGAGCTGCACCCCGACCGGCTCGTGGTCGAGGTCATGGACGACGGGGACGGCTTCGAGCCGCCGGAGGGCGGCGACGAACCCGCCGCGGAGCTGAGCGAGGGCGGCCTCGGGATCGCGATCATCGAGGCGCTCGCCGACGAGTTCGAGGTCGGCCCGCGCGACGGCGGCGGCTCGCGTCTCCGCTTCGTCAAGTTCCTGAACTGACCGGTCCGCGCCCGCTCTGCGGCTAAGCTCGCGCCCGTCATGCTCCAGCTCGTCAACGTCGGACACAAGACGCTCGCGGATTACGGCTCGATCGTCTCGCGCGGTCTCATGGACGAGATCCGCAGGCTCGCCGCGCCGCTCGCCGGCAAGAAGGTCGTTCACCTCTCGGCCACGGCCTTCGGCGGCGGGGTCGCGGAGATCAACTACACGCTGATCCCGCTGATGGCGGACGCGGGGCTCGACGTCGAGTGGCGGATCATCAAGGGCGAGAACGAGTTCTTCGAGGTGACGAAGACGATCCACAACGCGCTCCAGGGTGACCCGCACGGCCTCTCGGCCGAGCAGCGGGCGATCTTCTCGCGCTACCAGACCCTGAACGCCGAGGCCTTCGAGGACGAGTACGACTTCGTCGTCGTCCACGACCCGCAGCCGGTCGGGATGATCGACCATTTTCCGGGCTCGGGCGCGAAGTGGGTCTGGCGCGGCCACATCGACTTCTCCACGCCGAACCGCGACGTCTTCGACTTCCTGCTGCCCTCGATCTGCCGCTACGACGCGGCGATCTTCCACATGCACGAGTACGTCCCGCGTGTCGACGGGCTCCCCGAGTGCTACATCTGGCCGCCCGCGATCGACCCGCTGATGCCGAAGAACATGGCGCTCTCGGGTGAGGACGCGGCGTACATCGTCGACCAGTTCGGGATCGACGTCGACCGGCCCCTGCTGACCCAGGTCTCGCGCTTCGACCCGTGGAAGGACCCGCTCGGCGTGATCGACGCCTACCGGAGCGTGAAGGAGGAGTTCCCCGACGTGCAGCTCGCGCTCGTCGGCTCGATGGCGCACGACGACCCCGAGGGCTGGGACT
>DAISLG010000193.1:0-4384 GCA_036820565.1 Gaiellaceae bacterium
GCAGAGCTTCGCGCAGGCTACCGCGCCTTCTTCGAGTCGAAGGGCCACGTCTTCCGGCCGTCGGCCTCGCTGATCCCGCGCGCCGACGACCGCTCGACGCTCCTCAACTCGGCCGGGATGCAGCCGCTGATGCCGTTCTTCCTCGGCCGCGAGCAGCCGCCTGCGCCGCTGCTGACGACGGTGCAGAAGGTCTTCCGCACGCCCGACATCGACGAGGTCGGCCTCGACACGTACCACCTCACCTTCTTCGAGATGCTCGGCAACTTCTCGTTCGGGCAGTACTTCAAGGAGGGCGCGATCGAGCTCGCCTGGGAGTTCCTGTTCGACCACATGAAGCTCGACCGCGACCGGATCTGGGTGAGCGTGCTCGCGGGAGACGCGGAGCTCGGGCTGGGCGAGGACGAGGTCGCGATCGCAGCCTGGGAGAAGATCGGGATGCCGCCGGAGCGGATCGTGCGGCTGCCGCGCTCGGAGAACTTCTGGTCGGTCGGCGGGCCCGGCCCGTGCGGCCCCGACTCGGAGGTCTTCTACGACTGGGGCGAGGACAAGAGCTGCGGCAGGCCGGACTGCAAGCCCGGCTGCTCGTGCGAGCGCTTCCTCGAGTTCTGGAACCTCGTCTTCATGGAGTTCGAGCTCCACGCCGACGGGACGCTGACGCCGCTGCCGAAGCAGAACATCGACACGGGCATGGGCCTCGAGCGCGCGTCGCGGATCATGCAGCAGGTCGACTCCGTCTACGACACCGACGGCTACCAGGCGATCATGCGCTGGATCGAGGCCGAGTCGGGCGTCGGCTACGGCGACTCCGCCGAGGCGACGAAGGCGCACCGGATCCTCGCCGACCACGGGCGCGGGATGACGTTCCTCGCAGCGGACGGCGTCTCGCCGTCGAACGAGGGCCGCGGCTACGTGATGCGCCGGATCGTGCGCCGCGCCGTCCTCCAGGCGGGCCGGATCGGCCTCGCGTCGCCCTTCGTCGAGGGCCTCGCCGACGTCGTGGTCGAGCAGATGGGCGGCGCGTACCCGGAGCTCGGCGAGGCCCGTGACGAGATCCACCGAGTCCTGCGGGCCGAGGAGGAGCGCTTCTCGGAGACGCTCTCGCGCGGCCTGCGCCTGTTCGAGGAGGTCGCGGCCGGCAAGGAGATCTCCGGCGAGGACGCGTTCCGGCTCCACGACACCTACGGCTTCCCGCTCGAGCTGACGCAGGAGCTCGCGCGCGAGCGCGGCCTCGGCGTCGACGAGGAGGGGTTCGCGCGGCTGATGGCCGAGCAGCGCGAGCGCTCCCGCGGCGCGGTCGGCGCCCGCGACGTTGGCGTCCCCGAGGGCCCGCCGACGAACTTCGTCGGCTACGAGAAGACCGACGTCCTGACCGCCGTGCTGTGGGTGAACGAGCTCGAGGACGGCCTCGTCGAGGCGACGCTCGAGGACTCGCCGTTCTACCCGGCCGGCGGCGGCCAGGTCTCCGACACAGGCTTCCTCGAGCACGAGGCGACGGGGGCGCGCGCCGACGTCTTCGACGTCAAGCGGATCGAGCGGCACGACGTCCTGACGCTCCGCGGAGAGGGCTTCGCCGAGGGCGACCGCGTGCGCGCCGTCGTCTCCCGCGACCGCTTCCCGACCCAGGCGAACCACACCGCGACCCATCTCCTGCACCGCGCGCTCCAGGACGTGCTCGGCGACCACGTGCGCCAAGCCGGCTCGGCGGTGCGCCCCGACAAGCTCCGCTTCGACTTCACCCACGCGGCCGCCGTCACCGCCGAGGAGCGCGAGGAGGTGGAGCGGCGCGTCAACGAGCAGATCTTCGCGAACCGGCCGGTACACGTCTTCGAGACGCCGATCGAGGAGGCGCGGAAGCTCGGCGCGATGATGCTCTTCGGCGAGAAGTACGGCGACGAGGTCCGCGTCGTCGAGATCCCGGACTACTCGCGCGAGCTCTGCGGCGGCACGCACGTGGGCCGGACGGCCGAGATCGGTGCGTTCGCGATCCTGTCCGAGTCGTCCGTCGGCGCCGGCGCGCGCCGGATCGAGGCGGTCACGTCCGGGGCGGCCTACGCGCTGCTGCACGGCCGGGCCGCCGAGGCGGACGAGCTGCGCGCAGAGGTCGAGCGGCTGAAGAGGGAGCCGAAGAGGAAGCAGGAGGCCGGCGAGCCGGACTACGTCGCCTACGACAAGGACGGCGACGTCCTCGTCGCGCAGGTGAAGGAGACGAAGGGCGGCGAGCTGCGTGACCTCTCCGACCGCCTGAAGACCCGCGAGCAGGCGCTCGCGGTCCTGCTCGGCTCGGTCGACGACGGCCGGGCGTTCGTCGTCGTCAACCTCGACGCGTCGCTCCCCGCCCGCGGCCTCGACGCCGTCGCGCTGATCCGCGAGGTCGGCCCGCACATCGGCGGCGGCGGGGGTGGCAGGCCGACGCTCGCCGAGGCGGGCGGCAAGAAGCCCGAGGGCGTCGGCGCCGCGCTCGAGGCCGCCAAGCAGACCGTCCTCGCGGCGCTCGCTTGAAGGTGCTCGCCCTCGACTACGGCTCCGCGCGGACCGGGGTCGCCGTCTCCGACCCGACCGGCACGATCGCCCGGCCGCTCGGCGTCGTCGAGCGCGCGGGCACGCAGGCCGGCCTCGCGGAGCTCGTCCGGCTGATCCGCGCGGAAGAGGCCGAGCGGATCGTCGTCGGCCTCCCGCTGACGCTCCGCGGCGAGCACGGCGAGCAGGCGCGCGAGACGGCCGAGTTCGTCGAGGCGCTCCGCGCCGCGATCGACATCCCGGTCGAAAGCTACGACGAGCGATTCACCACCGTCCTCGGCGGCGACGACGCGGGCGCCGCCGCCCACCTTCTGACGAGCTGGCTGGAATGGTCGAGCGGCCGCCCCTAGCGCCGATGAGGCGGCCCCGCGGCCCGTCGCCGGAGGAGATCCGGCGCCGTCGCCTGATCGCGCTCGGGCTGGTCGCGGGCGCCGTTCCGCTCGCGCTCGCCGTCGCGCTCTTCGGCTGGCGCAGCGTCCGGGGCCACTCGGCGCCCGCGGCGCCGACGATCGCGACGGCGCCGCGGCCGCTCAAGATCATCTTCCCCGAGGGGTTCACGCGTGCCCAGATGGCGGAGCGGATCACCGCGGTCGACCGGATCGCGAGGCGCAGGCGGGGCGTGCGGCCGAAGCTGGCGCCGCGCGCGTACCTGCGACTGACCGCGAGCTCCGACCTCCCGGGGCGCTACGCGAACGACAACCGCAGGCGCAACCTCGAGGGTTTCCTCTTCCCGGCCACCTACGACTTCCTTCCGACGACGACCAGCGCACAGCTCGTCGGCTTCCAGCTGAAGGCATTCCGCACGAACTGGGGCAAGGTCGACCTCGCCTACGCGAGGAAGAAGCAGCTGACCCCGTACGACGTGCTGATCATCGCGTCGATGGTCGAGAAGGAGACGTTGGCGCCGGACGAGCGCCCGCTCGTCGCCGCCGTCATCTACAACCGGCTGCACGCCGGGATCCCGCTCGGGATCGACGCGACGATTCGGTACGGCCTCGACATCCCCGGAACGGAGTCGCTGCACGAGTCGCAGCTCAACTCGGACAATCCCTACAACACGCGCAAGTTCAGCGGGCTGCCGCCGGGGCCGATCGCCAACCCGGGCCTCGCCTCGATGCAGGCGGCGGCGCACCCGGCGAAGGTGAACTACCTCTACTTCGTGCGCAAGCCGGACAAGGTGCACCATTTCTTCACCGCCAGCTTCCGCGAGTTCCAGAACTACGCCAACGCGCACGGGTTCGGATGACGCACGTAGCCCTGCTCGGGCACCCGGTGGCCGGGTCGCTCTCCCCGCGGATGCACAACGCGGCGTTCGCGGCCCGGGGGCTCGACTGGACCTACGCGGCCTTTGACGTCGAGGATGTCGCCGCCGCCGTTGTGGGCGTGCTCGCGCTCGGCTTCGCGGGCGCGAACGTGACGATCCCGCACAAGCTGGCTGCGGCCGGGCTCTGCGACGAGGCCGAGGGCGAGTCGGTCAACACGCTCGTCTTCCGCGACGGCCGCGTCCTCGGCTTCAACACCGACCGCGAGATCCTGCGCGGGATCAGCAGCGAGCGGGCCTGCGTGATCGGCGCGGGCGGCGCGGCGCGGGCGCTGCTGCCCGCGCTCGAGGGCGAGGTGCGCGTCTTCGCGCGGAGCGGCGCGTGGCCCCCGGACGCGAGCGGCTGCGACCTCGTCGTCAACGCGACGCCGGTGCGCGACGAGCTGCTCGTCGAGCCCGTGGCGGGCCAGACGGTCGTCGACCTCGCCTACGGCCCGGAGCCGACCGCGCTCGTCGAGGCGGCCCGCGCGGCCGGCTGCGAGGTCGTCGACGGGCTCGAGGCGCTCGTCCGCCAGGGCGCCGCCTCGTTCGAGCTCTGGACGGGCG
>DAISLG010000194.1:0-4353 GCA_036820565.1 Gaiellaceae bacterium
CGAACCGGTAGTCGTCCTGCAGGTTCACGGAGACCGCCGTCGTGCACTCGCTGAGGCCGTAGCCCTCGACGATCAGGATGTCGAGCGCGTGGAAGAACTCGGCGATCTCGCGCGCGAGCGGTGCGCCGCCCGAGTTCGCGAGCCGCAGCCGGCCGCCGAGGCGGGCCTTCACCTTGTCGTACACGAGCTTCTTCGCGAGCCGGTGCCGGAGCGCGAGCGCCGGCGGAACCGGCTGCTTCGCCTGCCGCAGCCGGCTGACCTTCGTGCCGACCGCGAGCGCCCAGTCGATCAGCCGGCGGCGCGCTCCGTGCACCTCGTCGAACTGGGCGAGCACCGCGGAGTGGATCTTCTCGAACACGCGCGGGACGCTCGGAAGCAGCGTCGGCCGGACCTCGAGCAGGGCCTCCCGGACGCGCAGCGGGTCCGAGAGGAACGCGATCGTGTAGCCGACGTGCGCACCGGAGAGGTGGACGAGCCGGCCGAAGTTGTGCGCGAGCGGCAGGTACAGCAGCAGCAGGTCGTCCGGCTCGTAGTGCGTGTCGAGCTCGTCGGACTTCGCCGTCATCGCGTAGTAGTTGCGGTGCGTGATCATGCACGCCTTCGGCGGGCCGGTCGTACCGGATGTGTAGATGTAGGTGTAGACGTCGTCCTCGGTGATCGCCGTACAGGCTGCGTCGAGGGCGCCCGGGTTGGTCGCCGCGAACGCGCGCCCGCGCTCGCGCAGCGCCGGCAGGTCGGCGTACGAGAGCACGTGCTCGAGCCGCGCGTTTCCATCGGGATCGATCTTCGCGAGCTGCTCTTCGTCCTCGGCCAGGACGCCGATCGCCTCGGAGTGCTCGAGGATGTACCCGCAGTCCCTCGCGGAGCTGTTCGAGTAGATCGGCGCGGCGACGGCACCGACGAGCGCCAGCGCGAAGTCGAAGAGCGCCCATTCGAGGGTCGTCCGCGCGAGGATCGCGAACGCGTCGCCCTTGCGCACGCCCAGGGCGAGCAGCCCGTTTGCGAGCTCGTCGACCGTCGAGCCCGCCTCGGCCCAGGAGACCTCGCGCCACCCGCCGTCGTCCTCTGCCATGTATGCCGGCCGCGTGCGCCCGGACGTTGTCGCACGGCGCCAGAGCGCGGCGATCGTCCGCACCGGGGCCGATTCGCCGGCGGTCGAAGCCGCGGGCGTTGTGGTCAGCTGTGCCACCGCGAGCGAAGCTTACGCTTGCAGGAAGCGACCGGCGAGAGGCGAATCTGCCCGGTCCCACTAGAATTCGGAGCGGCGACTCATGCGAACGATCTGGAACGGCTCCATCAGCTTCGGCCTCGTCAACATCCCGATCGGGTTGGCGCTGGCGACGCAGCGGTCCGACGTCGCGTTCCGGACGCTGCACCGCGAGTGCGGTACGCCGATCAAGCAGAAGCGCTGGTGCCCGACCCACGAGCGCGACGTCGAGCCCGACGAGCTCGTCAAGGGCTGGGAGGTCTCGAAGGGTCAGTTCGTTCTCGTCGAGGAGGCCGATCTCGAGTCGGTCGCGCTCCAGCGCTCGCAGTCGATCGAGATCGTCCGCTTCGTCGAGCTCGCGCAGGTCGACCCCGTCTTCTTCGATCGCACCTACTACCTCGCGCCCGCGAGCGCGGCCGCCGCCCGGCGCCCGTACGTGCTGCTCCTGCGCGCGATGCAGGACACGGGCATGGCAGCGATCGGGAAGTTCGTGCTGTGGGGCAAGGAGAATCTCTGCCTGGTCAGGCCGCACGGCGACACGCTCGCCCTCGAGACGCTGTTCTTCGGCGAGGACGTCCGCTCACGTGCCGAGATCGAGGAGGCTGTCGGCGAGACCGACGTCAAGGCGCCGGAGCTCGACCTCGCCAAGCAGGTGATCGCGAGCCTCGTCGGCGAGTTCGTCCCCGAGGACTTCGAGAACGAGCACCGCCGCGATCTCCGCGTGATGCTCGAGGCGAAGGTCGCGGGCGAGGAGATCAAGCGGCCCGAGCCGGTGCCCGACACGCCCGTCGTCGACCTGATGGAGGCGCTGCGGCGTTCCGTCGCGGAGGCCGGCGGCCGCGCTGCACCCACGAAGAGAGCCGCTCCGAAGAGCGGCTCTCGGTCCCGGCGCGCTCCCGCGCGCAAATCTGCGTGATCCCGGCGCGCTAGTGCGTCGTCGGTAGTGCTCCCAACGCCTGAAGCTGCGCCTGGAACAGCGTCTTGTCGATCTTGCCCTGGTAGATCGGCACTGCCTCGTCGAGGCAGACGCGGATGACCTCGTCGGTCTCGATCCCGAGCTCCTTCGACAGCTCTTCGGGCGTGAGGTGATTTGCCATGGGGCTCCTTCCGTCGCGGGCAAAAGAAAAGCCCACCAGCGCAGTGCGCTGACGGGCTAGCTCGTCCGCTTCCTAGTCGTGTCTGCGGGAATCACCGGGCCCGCTCCCCGAGAATGCTCATCTGCTCACAGGATAATGGAGCCTGATGACGGACGCAACGAGGTACCTGCCCGGGCTTGACGAGCGCTCCGTCGTCGTCAGGGGGACGCGGCTGCGCTACTTCGTCGGCGGCAGCGGGCCACCCCTGATCCTCGTGCACGGGTTCAGCGGCGCGGCGTCGAACTGGGCCGATCTCGCGCCGGCGCTCGCGCGCACGCGCCGCATCCTCGTCCCCGATCTGCCGGGGCACGGCGGCTCCGCGCCGCTGCCCGCGGCCCCGAACCTCGACGTGTTCGCCGACTGCGTCGCCGCCCTCGCCGAGCGCGAGTCGATGGTTCCCGCGGACGTCGCCGGTCACTCGCTCGGGGGCGCCGTCGCCGTCCGGCTGGCCGTGCGGCGGTCAGCCCACGTACGCCGGCTGGTGCTCCTGGCGTCGGCCGGGATCGGCTCGGCCACCCGCTCGGCCGAGGTGTGGCTCAACTTCTTCGGCGTCGTGCGGCCGGGTCGGCGCCTCGGCCGGCTCCGCTCGCTCATCGCGGCTCGCCCGCGGCTGCGGCTGCCCGTCTTCGGTCCGTGGAGCGTCTCCGACGGCACGGCGCTCTCGGAGCTCGGGACGCTCGGCCTGCTCGCCGGGCCGGAGCTCCACACCGACACGCTCAGCGCCGGCCGTGCGCTGACGCGCGACGACACGCGGCTCGACCTCGAGCGGATCGCCTGCCCCTCGCTCGTCCTCTGGGGCGCCCGCGACCGCCAGGTGCCGATCGGGGACGCCTTCGAGTACGCACGGCGGCTGCGCGCTCCGCTCCGCGTGATTCCGGACTGCGGGCACCTGTTGATCGGCGAGCGGCCGGACGCCTGCCTCGACGCGATCTCGATTTTTCTGGGCTAGGCCGCTGCGCCTTCCAGCTGCACCACCCCGCTCTCGGGCTCGCCGTCCGGCGCGGAGAGGAACTGGACGTGCTGCGCGACGACCTCGATCGCGCTCCGGCGCTTACCGTCCTCTTCCCACGTGCGGCTGCGCAGGCGGCCGTCGACCGCGACGCGCTTGCCCTTCGCGAGGAATCGCACGCACGCGTCGGCCTGGCCGTTCCACGTCGCGACCCGGACGAAGTCGGCGTCCTCCCGGCCGGGGCGGTCGACCGCCAGGACGAAGCTGGCGACCTTGCGGTCGTCCCCGACGGCGTGTGCTTCGACGTCGGTGGCGAGATTTCCGATCAGGGTGACGACGTTCACGTCTCCTCCTTCGTTGTCATCTAGGACAACCTAGCGCGCCGGGGGCGGCGTATTTGTGCCGAAACTGTGACGAACGCGGTAACCTGTCTCCGCTTCGGGGTGTGGCGCAGCCTGGTAGCGCGCTCCGTTCGGGTCGGAGAGGTCCCCAGTTCGAATCTGGGCACCCCGACTGAGTCGACGGGTGGGCGGGAGCCCGCCCGTCGCTTCGGTCTTCCTAGGCCGACTCGCGCAGGATCTGGACCGCGTCGGGCACCCGGGGCAGGCTAGTCGTCGCTGGCCTTCGGGGCCCCGTCGGGTCCCATGGCGCAAAGCTATCCTCAGCGCATGCCCGAGCGGATCAGGATCGCGTGCGTGCAGATGACGAGCCGCGCCGACAAGGCGGCGAACCTCGAGCGCGCGGACGAGGAGACGGTCGTCTCGGCAGAGCTCGACCGCGCGCGCCTGCGGAAGATCCGCGAGCAGCTGCCGTCGCTCCCGAACCGGCGCCCGGACGCCTACCGCTGGCCGGCGCCCGCGTGACCCTTTCCGCCGTTCTCTTCGACGTCGACTTCACGCTGGCGAAGCCGGGGCCGGACCTCGGCCCCGAGGGCTACCAGCGGCTCGGCCGTCGGTTCGGGCTCGAGCTCGATCCCGCACGCTACGAGGAGGCGCGCGCGTTCGCCGTCACCGAGCTCAAGCGCCACCCCGAGCTCGACCACGACGAGGAGATCTGGGTCG
>DAISLG010000195.1:0-149 GCA_036820565.1 Gaiellaceae bacterium
AGCTCGCCACCGGGATCGCTCGCGACGTCGAGAGCCTGCTCGCCCGGATCGAGGATGCGGCGACACGCGCGCTGCTGCGGATGCGCGGCGACCGGGACATCGAGGAGATCCGCCGCACGACCGCCCAGGGCGTGGCGCTGACGACGCAG
>DAISLG010000195.1:159-4349 GCA_036820565.1 Gaiellaceae bacterium
CGGAGCCGCGCGTGCTCGACTTGAACGAGACGCTGCGCGGCATCGTCGCCGAGCTACGCGGGCTGATCGCCGACGACGTGCGACTCGTCGCCGACCTCGCCGACGACCTCGGCTACGTGCGCGTCGACCCGAGGCAGATCGAGCAGGTCGTCCTCAACCTCGCCACGAACGCCCGCGACGCGATGCCGGCGGGCGGCACGCTCACGATCAAGACCGAGAACGTCGACTTCACCCGTCGCACCGAGCGAAGGCCGACCGCGCGGATCGACCCCGGCCACTACGTGATGATCGCGATCGGCGATACCGGCCCCGAGCTCGACCGGGCGGCCCGCGAGCGGCCGTTCGAGCCCTACGTCAAGATCGAGGAGTCCGGCGAGCGGATGGCCCTCGGCCTCGCTGCGGTCGCCGGCATCGTCCGGCAGAGCGGCGGGTCGATGGGGCTCGAGAGCGAGCCCGGCGCCGGGACGACGGTGCGGATCTACCTGCCGCGCGTGAGCGACGTCCCGCAGCCGACGGAGTTGCGGCCCGCCACGCCGACCGCGTAGGAGCGACTACCTGCCGCCGGTGGCGACGTGGCTGTAGCGGCCGGCCGGCGCGCGTCCTGCGAACCAGTTCACGTGCAGGAGCCCGGCGCAGCGGGCTGAGGTGGCCGACGCGGCAGCGTGATGGTGACCACGGCTCCGCCGCCCGGCGCGTTCTCGACCGCCACCGCCCCGGCGTGCGCATCGACGATCGCGGCGACGATCGCGAGCCCGAGCCCGCTGCCGCGGCCCGTCCTCGCCGCGTCGACGCGGCTGAACGGATCGACGGCACGATCGAGGTAGTCGGGAGGAAAGCCGTTCCCGTGATCGCGCACGCGCAACGCGACAGATCCGTCGGCGGTGGTGCGGCCCTCGATTTCGACCTCGCCGTCTCCGTGTCGGAGCGCGTTTTCGACGAGATTGACGAGCGCCTGCTCGAGGCGCAGCCGATCACCGTGGACGAGCAGGTCTTCGCCGCGCGTGACGATCGAGCGGCCGGCGCCGGTCGCTCGGGCGCTGAATCGCCTCGCGACCGCTTCCGCCAGCTCGCAGGCGTCGACGTCTGCGAGACGAACCGGCAGCCTGCCCCCCTCGAGACGGGCGAGCTGGAGCAGGTCCTCGGCGAGCTGCGTCAGCCGGTCGACCTCCTCGCCCGCCGACCGGAGCGCCGCGCGCAACCTCGGCGCGGGCTGCCGCGTCTCGAGGGCGAGCTCGATCTCGGCCTTGAGCAGCGCGAGCGGCGTTCGCAACTCGTGACTCGCATCGGCCACGAATCTGCGCTCGCGCTCGAGCGCCTCCTCGAGCCGGCCCAGGAGCGCATTCAGCGTTTCCGCCAGACGCGAGACCTCGTCGCGCGCCGCCGGCACGGGCAGGCGCGCGCCCCGTTCGGCGGCCGAGATGCCCGCCGCGCGCGACCTGATCGCCTCGATCGGGCGGAGTGCGGCCGCGGCAAGTGCGTAGCCGAGTGCGCACGCCAGCGCGAGCGCGATGGGGGCGCCGACGGACAGCTCCGTCTGCAGCGCCGAGAGCGCCTCGGCCCGCGGCTCGAGCGAGGCGCCGACGACGATGACCAGTCGGCGTCCCTGGGCGTCGACAGGTGAAGCCAGCAGCCGCTCCTCACCGTTATGGTCGACGAAGAGCGCGCTTCGGGACGCGCGGGCGAGCTGGGCCGGCGACAGGAGCGGACGCCGGTCGGCACCGCGTGTCGCATCGACGACCCTACCGCCGAGATCGAGGACCTGGGCGAGATTCGCCTCTGCGCGACCCGGGCCAGGTGCTTCGCGCAGGCCGGAGTCCGACTGACCCACCAGCGCGGCGATGTCGGCGCGACGTGCGCGTAGCGCCTGGTCGAGTGAGCGTGTCAATGAGCGCCCGAGCTGGATGTACAGGAACGCGCCGACAGCGGCGAGGAGCACGGCCATCGCGGCCGCGAACGCCAGCGTCAGCCGCAGCCGGATCGGAAGCCGCTTCAGCGCCCATCCTCCCGCACCCGGTAGCCGACGCCGCGGACCGTCTCCAGCGAGCTGCGCCGGAACGGCCGGTCGATCTTCTCGCGCAGCCGCCGCACGTGCACGTCGACGACGTTCGAGCGGTTGTCGTAGGCGAAATCCCACGCATGCTCGAGCAGCTCGTACCGGGACACCGCCTCGCCGGCCCGCTGCAACAGGAGCTCCAGGATCGCGAACTCCTTCGGCGAGAGCTCGAGCTCGACGGTGCCGCGCCACGCGCTCCGCGCGGCCGGATCGAGGCGGAGGTCGCCCGCCTCGAGCACCGCCGGCCGCTCACGCGCGCCGCGCCGCACCAACGCGCGCAACCTCGCCTCGAGCTCGGCGAAAGAGAACGGCTTCAGCAGGTAGTCGTCCGCGCCGGCGTCGAGACCGGAGACGCGATCGGCGACCGCATCGCGCGCGGTCAGCATCAGCACGGGCGCCCAGACGCGGCGGCGGCGCAGCTCCGCACAGGTCGCGAACCCGTCGAGACCGGGCAGCATCACGTCGAGCACGACCGCCTCGTACTCCACCGCCGTGGCCTTCCACAACGCGTCTTCTCCGTTTGCGACGACATCGACGGCGTGGCCGCGCCGGCTCAGGCCGCGCTCCAGCAAACCCGCCATCTTCGACTCGTCCTCGACCACCAGGATCCGCATCGACCTCAGTCTCGCGCGGCGACATGAACACGAGATGAACGCCGCCGCCGGCTCCGCTCCGTCTTCACCGAACCGTCATGGAGCCGCCCCTACGGTGGCCGTGCAACGTCCTACTGAACCAAGGAGGTCACTCATGCGTAACCGACTCACAAAGATCGCGGCGGGACTCGCCGCGCTCGCAGCGCTCGCGCTCGGCGGCTCCGCGATCGCGGGGGCGGGCGGCAAGGACAACACGCCGCCGGCGCCGCCCGCAACATCGCAGACGCAGGAGCCGAGCTCGGCCGTCGACGGCGACAACGTCCAGCAGGGCGACCAGACCTCGCCGGACACCGAGAACGCGAAGGCGGAGAGCGGGTCCGCCGCCTCCGAGCAGCCCGGTGCCGAGCAGGCGTCGGAGTCGGCCTCTGAGCAGCCCGGGAACGACGGCCCCGGCGGGCACGCCGACGAGCCGGCGAACGCGACTGCGGACCACCAGTTCGAGGGCCAGGAGTAGCTCGCACATGGTGGACGAGCGGGCCGCGGCGTGCGCCGCGGCCCGCTTCCTAGTCGGCCCAGAAAGCGTCGAACGCGGCCTGGTCGAACGGCACCGCCGTCACGTCGACGAGCTGGCCGTTCTCGAGGGAACAGAAGAGCGCCTGGTCGATGTCGAGGCTCCGGTCTCCGCGCCGGCCGGTCGCTCGGTAGACGGCGACGGTGTGCTCGTCGTCGGCGAGGACGTACCGGAGCTCCGTGCTGTACGTTCCCCCGGTGAGCGTCGCCGTCCGGCGGAGGAAGCCGAAGATCTCCTCGCGGCCGCGGTACTCGCCCGCCATCGGGCTCCCACCGCCGACACGCCAGACCGCGTCGGTCGCGATCGCCCGGCCCACGGCGATCGGTTCGGCCCGGAACGCCGCGAACGTGCGGCGGAGGACGGCGGCGTCGGGATGCTCCGGGCTCATCGCTCGAGCGGCGCCATCGTCAGGCCGTGGCCCTGCAGCTGCGACCAGTAGAGCTCGGCGAGCTCGCGGTGCCCGGACCAGACGAGGGCCTGCCCGCTGCGGTCGATCGTCGTCGCGAGCCGCATCCCGCCGTCGTAGTCGACCCCGGGGATCGTCTGCGCGAGCGCGAAGGCGACGCCCTCGAAGGTGTTGTGGCTGTCGTTGAGGACGATCACGCGCCACGCGTCGCCGGTGCCCGCGCCAGTGCTCCGGCGGCTGCGCTCCTTCGGCGGGGTCAGCGTCCCGGTCATCCGTCGAAGGTGGCGATCAGTGCGTCGGCGACGACCTTCAGCGGTTTGCCGGAGACCTGGCTGGCCTTGCGCAGGCGCGCGAAAGCGTCCTGCTCGGACAATCCCTCTCGCTCCATCAGGACGCCTTTCGCCCGCTCGATCGCCTTGCGGGCGGCGAGCGCGTCGGCGAGCGACTCGGCCTCGTCGCGGACGGCCGCGAGCTCCTCGTACCGCGCCCGTGCCGTCGCGATCGCGGGCAACAGGTCCGCCTCGCGGAACGGCTTGACGAGGTAGCCGAACACGCCCGCCTCGACCG
>DAISLG010000196.1:0-4335 GCA_036820565.1 Gaiellaceae bacterium
GAAGCGACCTAGGTCAGGAGGATTGCGCCCGCGACGACGAGCACGGCACCCAGCGCGGCTCTCCACGTGAGCGCGTCGCCGAGGAAGACGACGGCGAGCACGAAGACGAGCACGACGCTGAGCCGGTCGAGCGCCGCGACACCCGTCGCCGGCCCGTGGCGGAGCGCGACGAAGTAGAAGAGCCAGGAGAGCGCGCCCGCCACTCCGGAGAGCACGATGAAGCCGAAGGCGCGCGGCGAGATCGAGCCGAGCCCGCGCGTCTTGCCGAGCATGAGCGCCGCGCCGACGAGGAAGATCGCCATCACGACGGCGCGCACGGCGGTCGCGAGCGTCGCGTCGACGTCCCGCACCCCGATCTTCCCGAGGATTGCGACGAGCGCGGCGAAGAAGGCCGCGAGGAGCGCGTAGTAGGCCCAGGCGCCCACGGGGCCAGGCTATCGCGGCGGCCTACCGGCGCGTGACGACGAACGTCCGCTGGACCGTCCGCCCCCCGACGCCGCCACGCGAGAACGGCCACAGGATCGCGCTGTACGCGCCGGGTCGGGTGTTCCGCGGCAGGCGCACGGCGATCCGGTTCGCGCCGGCAGCGAGGTCGAACGACTGCCGCGTCCCGAGCGAGCTCGTCACGACGAGCGTCCCCTCGGTCGACGACGTCAGCGTCAGCACGACGACGATCGTCCGGCCTGCGCTCGCCGCGACCCGGGCCGAGCCCGCGACGTCGATCGCGGGGACGCCGTTCGTGGTCGAGGCGGGCCCGGGTGACACGGGAGCGGGCGCCGGGGCCGGCTCGCTCGACCCCTCGACGGTGACGGAGACGGCGATCTCGAAGACCGCGTGGTCGACCATCCTGCTCGCGTTCGGCAGCGAGAGGAGCCCGCGGGAGCGGGAGGCGCAGGTCGTCCAGGGGACGTCGATCGTCGCCGCCGCGCCAGCGACCGTGAGCGCCCGCGGCTCCGGCGTGATCCCCTGTGCGAAGAAGAACGGCGTCGCGCCGGTCCCCGCGGGGAGCGAGACGCGGAGGTGCAGCACGGCCGGGCGGCAACTCGTCGCCGAGCCGAGCAGGTCGCCCGGCCAGAGCTCGACGAACCGCGACGAGAGGTGGTCGACGTTGATCGTCTGGGTCCCGAGGTCGCTCGTCTGCGTCCCGGTGTAGAGCGACTGCTGCGCCCGCACCGGCTGCGAGGCGAGCCACGGCTGCGAGAACGCCCCGTTCATCGTCGCGACCGTGTAGTCGGCGAAGGCCCGGCTCACCGTCGAGCCGTGCGCCGCGAGCGCCGACTCGACCGCGTTCATCCCCGGACGGCTCTCCGTCGAGGCGCCGGCGCGCTCGAAGATCTCGCGGATGACACTCGGGCCGTAGCGCTCGGAGAGGAACTCGTAGAACGGCGCCGTGAAGTACCCGCGCGAGTCGAGGTCCGAGCAGGTCGAGGTGCAGTCGAGCGAGATGTAGGGGAGCTGGAACGGCACCTTCCCGGTTCGACCCGCGAGTCGGGTGCCTGCCCATTCGGCGGTGCCCTCCATCAGGTAGGTCGTCCCGAGCGGCTGGTAGCGGAACTGGATCACGTGGAAGAACTCGTGCGACGTCACCTCCATGGTCAGCCGGCGCGGGTCGATCCGGATCGACCCCGGCGCGCCTGGGCTCCAGCTGTCGGGAACCGCCTGGCCGGCGATCCCGTCGGGCTGCTTCGCCACGTAGATGTCGGTCTTGCCGTCGCCGTCGTCGGCCGGCGCGAGAAAACCCCATTCGCCGACCTCGGTCGCGAAGGCCCGCTCAGCGAGCGACGCGTCCGCCTGGGCCGCCGTGGCAGTCGTAGCGTCCGGGCTCACCGCCGAGGTCGTGAAGTGGACGACGAAGTGCGCGCTCTCGAACTGCTGGTCGAGGCCGGGCGGGACGGTGCGCGCGAGACCGGGCGCCGCCGCGCAGAGGGCGACGGCCGCCGTCGGCGCAAGCGTCGCGATGCCCCGCCGCAAGAGGGCTGAGATCCCCATCGGATTGTCGTCGTCGTCCGGCCGGGCGAGGCTGAGCCTCGAACGGGTGAACCGCTACAATCGGTAGCCGCAGCGCCGAGCCCACCGAGCCTGCGACCTCCGACCCACAGCCACGCGGGACGGCTTTCCACTCTCTCGCGATCGAAGGGAACGGCAGATGACGCGCACGCACAAGCTGATCAACCTGGCGGGGATCACCCTCCCGCTCCTCGGCCTGGCGGTCGCCGTCTGGCTGCTCTGGGGCCGCATGGTCGGGCCGACCGAGCTGACCATTCTCGGGGTCGGGTACCTGCTCACGGGAGTCGGCATCACCGTCGGCTTCCACCGGCTCTTCACCCACCGGGCGTTCGAGACGTACCGCCCGGTCCGCTACGCGTTCGCGGTCCTCGGCCAGATGGCCGTCGAGGGCGACCTGATGGCGTGGGTCGCGGACCATCGCAAGCACCACCAGTTCTCCGACCGGGAGGGCGATCCGCACAGCCCGCACGCAGGCTTCGGCGACAGCCTGCTCGAGGAGGCGAAGGGCCTCTGGCACGCGCACACCGGCTGGCTCTTCACCGCCGCCGGCCGCGCCGAGCAGCCGAAGTACGCGAAGGACCTGCTCCAGGACCGCGGCCTGCGGACGATCGCGCGGCTCTTCCTCCCGGTCGTGATCGCCTCCCTGCTCGTGCCGGCGGTCGCCGGCTGGGCGCTCCTCGGCGGCTGGTACGGCTTCGTCGCCGGGCTCGTCTGGGGTGGCGGCGTCCGCATCTTCCTGCTCCACCACGTCACCTTCTCGATCAACTCGATCTGCCACTTCTGGGGCCGGCGCCGGTTCGCGTCGAGCGATGAGTCGCGCAACGTCTGGTGGCTGTCGTGGCTCTCGTTCGGCGAGTCGTGGCACAACAACCACCACGCGTTCCCGTCGTCCGCGTTCCACGGCTTGAAGCGGATCGAGATCGACCCGGGCGGCTGGGTGATCTGGTCGCTCGAGCACGCCGGCCTCGCCTGGGGCGTCGTCCGCATCCCGGCGGCGAGGCAGGCCGGGAAGCTCGTCCCTGCACGCGCGGGCGGGGTGGCCTCCGCCCACCGCTAGAGACGCTCCGCCGCCGGCCCGCCTGGACGACCCGGGCGACGCCGCCGCTACTCTCGGAGCCATGTCCGACCCCGTCGCCGAGCGATTGAAGGCCGCCATCGAGGCGCTCGAGGCGGTCGTTCGCGACCGGGGCCTGCTCGGCGAGCTCACGGTGGAGGAGCGAACTCGCCTGCTCAACGCCGCGGGCGACGTCTTCGAGCCCGACCTCGCCCAGCGGCGGCGTTGGGGCAAGGCGATCCGCCGCAAGGAGAAGGAGGCGAAGCTCGAACGCGACGAGTCCGTGCTCGCCGAGACGGGGATCCGCGTCCTGCGCGAGAAGCCGCTGTTCACAACGCCGAACGTGTTCCCGCCCGACGGCTTCGAGCAGGTCGAGGTCGACGGCGATCCCGAGTTCCGCGAGGTGGTCGAGCTCCAGCACTGCTACGTGTGCAAGGAGCGCTATCTCGAGATCCACCGCTTCTATGACCAGCTCTGCCCGGCCTGCGGCGACTTCAACTACGCGAAGCGGGGCGAGACGGCCGACCTCGCCGGGCGCGTCGCCCTCCTCACCGGCGGGCGGGTGAAGATCGGCTACCAGGCCGGGATCAAGCTGCTGCGGGCGGGTGCGCAGCTCGTCGTCACGACCCGGTTCCCACGCGACGCCGCGACCCGCTACGCGCAGGAGCCCGACTTCGACGCCTGGGGCGACCGGCTCGAGATCTTCGGCCTCGACCTGCGTCACACGCCGAGCGTCGAGGCCTTCTGCCACCACCTGTGCTCGACGAGGGAGCGGCTCGACTTCATCGTCAACAACGCCTGCCAGACCGTGAGGCGGCCGCCGGAGTTCTACCGGCACATGCTGGAGGCCGAGACGGCGCACGCGATGCCCGCCCGGCTCCGCAAGCTGCTCGGCGACTACGAAGGCGTGCGCGGCTCGGACATCCTGCCTGCGGGAAACTCGACCGGCTCGACCGAGCTGTCGCGGGCCGGGCAGCGCGACCTCTTCCCCGAGGGTCGCCTCGACCAGGACCTCCAGCAGATCGATCTACGCGAGCGAAACTCGTGGCGGCTGCTGCTCGACGAGGTCTCGTCGGTCGAGCTGCTCGAGACGCAGCTCGTCAACGCCGTCGCGCCGTTCGTCCTGAACGCGCGGCTCAAGCCGCTGCTGCTGCGCACGCCCGAGCGCGACAAGCACATCGTCAACGTGTCGGCCGTCGAGGGGCAGTTCTACCGGCGCTTCAAGACCACGCGGCACCCGCACACGAACATGGCCAAGGCCGCCCTGAACATGA
>DAISLG010000197.1:0-4319 GCA_036820565.1 Gaiellaceae bacterium
CGCGGACGTGCCCACCGGACGGGACGAGGATCCCGGTCAGCATCTTGATCGTCGTCGACTTGCCGGCGCCGTTCGGGCCGAGGTAGCCGACGAGCTCGCCGGGCTCGACGCCGAACGTGATCCCGGCGACCGCGTCGACCGTCCGCCGCTCGCGCCGGAACCGGCCGCGCCTGACCCGCACCGTGAACCGCTTCCGGAGCTCCTCGACCCGAATCATCCGCCGGCGCTCCGGTAGTGGCGCACGGCGACCCGCCAGACGAGCCCCGCGACGCAGGCGGCGACCACGGCCACGAGCGGCGACGCGAAGTGGAGCCACGCGGGCAGGCCGAGCCCGTCGTCCTTGCCGAGCACGTACAGCGCCGGGAAGTAGGAGACGAACGCCATCGGGATCGCGAAGCCGAGCAGCCGCCGGAGCCAGGGCTCGTACAGGCCGATCGGGTACTCGGTGAAGAACTGCCCGCCGTAGGTGAACGCGTTCGCCGTCTCCTTCCCTTCCACGGTCCAGAAGGCGATGCAGATCGCCGCCACCCAGACCGCCGAGAAGACCGCCGCGCCCGCGATCGGCATCGTCACGAGCATGGCCAGGCGGCCGGCCGTCCAGTGGATGTGGAGGCCGGCGAGGGCGTAGCCGAGCACGACGAGCCCCTGGAGTCCGATCCCGAGCCGCCGCAGCTCGAAGTTGGACGAGAGCACCTGGAAGAGCGTGCCGCGCGGGCGGATCAGGAGCAGGTCGAACGCTCCGGTGCGCAGCAGCTCGGGGAAGCGGTCGAGGTGGCCGACGGCCAGCTCCGCGAAGCCGAACGAGATCTTCGAGATCGCGTAGAGGAACGCCACCTCCCGCACCGACCAGCCGGCGAGCTGCGGGACGTTGTGGAAGACGATCAGCACCGCCGCGAAGTCGACGAACGCGAGCGCGAACATCCCGACGAGCTCGAGCGCGAGCGACGTCCGGTACTGGAGCTGCGAGCGCATGTGCGCGCCGAGCAGGCGGAGGTAGAGCCCGGCCGCGTCAGCCACCCTGCACCACGACCCTGCGCGACCCAGCGGCGAACGTGGCGTATGCGAGCGCCAGCATCGCGACCGCCCAACCGACCTGGATCGCCAGCGCGCCCGCGACGGCGGCGCCGGTCGTCTTGCCGACGAAGATGTCGACCGGGATCTGCATCATCGCCGGGAACGGTGTCGCGTTCGCGACCGTGCGCAGCCAGCCGGGGAAGAAGGCGATCGGCATGATGAAGCCCGAGAGCAGGTTCGCGGCGAGCATCGCCATCACCGACGCGCCCCGGTAGTCCGTCGTCCAGAACGCGACGGTGTTGTAGAGGAACCGGAACGCGAAGCTGACGCACACGGCGACGACGACGCTGACCGCGAGCGCGAGCCATACGAGCGGCTTGGACGGAGCGGTCAGGTCGAACACGATCGCGCCGAGGATCAAGGGCGGAATCCCGCGGAAGACGAGGTGGTAGAGCGCGCGGCCGAGGTCGAAGTCGAGCCCGTAGCGCAGCGGGTGGATCGGCCGCGAAAGGTCGGTGGCGATGTCGCCGCTCCGGATCCGCAGCGCCAGGTCCTCCCAGCCCCAGATGGAGATCGTCGCGATCAGCGCCTGGGTCAGCCACGCGTACGTGATCGTCCGCTGCGCGTCGTAGCCGCCGACGTCTGTCCGGTGCGCGAAGACCGCGAGCAGGATGTAGCCGCGCATGAAGCCGAAGACGGTGTTCGTGAACATGCCGGCGAGCGTCGCGGCGGGGTAGGCGGCGAAGCGCTGAAAGCCGCGTCGTGAGATCTCCCAGTCCAGACGCAAGCGTCCGATTCTATGATCGTCCACGATGACTGCGGCGGCCCCCGACCGAAACCTCGCGCTCGAGCTCGTGCGCGTGACCGAGGCGGCCGCGATGGGCGCCGGCCGCTGGATCGGCCGGGGCGACAAGATCGCGGCCGACCAGGCCGCCGTCGACGCGATGCGCCACATGCTCGACACCGTCTCGATGCGGGGCGTCGTCGTGATCGGCGAGGGCGAGAAGGACGAGGCGCCGATGCTGTTCAACGGCGAGCAGGTCGGCGCGGGGGAGGGGCCGGCGGTCGACGTCGCCGTCGACCCGCTCGAGGGGACGCGGCTGACCGCGCTGGGGCAGCCGAATGCGATCGCCGTGATCGCCGTCGCCGAGCGGGGGACGATGTTCTTCCCCGGCGCCGCGGTCTACATGGACAAGATCGCCGCCGGCGCCGACGCGGTCGACGCGATCGACATCGACGCGACCCCGACGGAGAACGTCAAGGCCGTCGCGCAGGCGAAGGGCGTCAAGGAGACGGACGTCCGCGTCGTCGTGCTCGAGCGGGAGCGCCACGACGAGCTGATCGGTGAGCTGCGCCAGGCCGGCGCACGCGTGATCCTGATCCGGGACGGCGACGTCGCCCCCGCGATCGCCGCCGCGCAGGGCGGCACCGGGGTCGACCTGCTGATGGGCGTCGGCGGCACGCCCGAGGGCGTCATCTCCGCGGCCGCGCTCAAGTGCGTCGGCGGCGGCATGCAGGGGAAGCTCTGGCCGCGCACCGACGAGGAGCGCCGGGCGCTCGTCGCGGCAGGCTTCGACCTCGACCGCGTGCTGACGACCGACGACCTCGTCTCGGGCGAGGAGATCTTCGTCGCCGCGACCGGCGTCACGAACGGCGCCCTCCTCCAGGGGGTTCGCTACACGCGCGAGGGCGCCGTGACCGAGTCGATCGTGATGCGCTCGCGGTCGGGCACGGTCCGGCGGATCCAGGCGCGGCACCAGTTCGAGAAGCTGACGCAGTTCACGGGTCGCGAGTTCCGCTAGGAGGGATTGGTGGAACGTCGCTCGACGTCGGGGTGCGATGGGCGTTCCGAGGCAAGGACGCAGGGAGCGTCGATAGCCGACGCTATCGGCGCGACCGAGGACGCTGGATCGGGGCGACCAGCGCGACCCGACGGCTCAGCCTGCGTTTCGCCAGTCCTTCCTAGGCGAGGACTCCGGCCTGCTCCAGGTCCGGCGAGTAGCCGCCCGAACGGGCGAGCCCGTTCATCCGGGCGCGGTGGAGGTACGCCTCCTGCGCCGCGGCGACGTTCGCCTCCCGGCCACCCCAGGCCTTGAGCGGCGGTGCCTGGAGCGCGCGGCCGTACGAGAACGAGAGCTCCCACGGGTGCGGGCCCATCGCGTTCATCGCGTTCAGGTGCGCCGTCGCGTCCTCGTCGGACTGGCCGCCCGACAGGAAGACGATCCCGGGCACGGCAGCGGGGACGTGGCGGAGGAAGCACCTGACCGTCGTCTCGGCGACCTCCTGGACGCCCGCGCGCTCGGAGGCGCCGTAGCCGGAGAGGACCATGTTCGGCTTGAGCAGAGTCCCTTCGAGGTGGACGCGCTGATCGTGCAGCTCGGTGAAGAGCGCGTCGAGCACGCGGCCGGTGACGACGAAGCTCCGCTCGATCGTGTGGTCGCCGGCCATCAGCACCTCGGGCTCGACGATCGGGACGATCCCGGCCTCCTGGCAGAGCGCGGCGTACCGAGCGAGCGCGTGGGCGTTCGTCCAGACGCAGTAGTCGCTCGGGAGGTCGTCCGTGATCGAGTAGGTCGCGCGCCACTTCGCGAAGCGGGCGCCGAGGTCGCGATATTCGAGGAGGCGCTCGAGGAGCCCGTCGAGGCCCTCCGTGATCGTCTCACCCTCGGCGTTCGCGAGCGGCTTCGCCCCCTTGTCGACCTTGATCCCCGGAATCACGCCGTCGCGGGCGAGCAGTGCCGGGAACGGCGTGCCGTCCGCCGAGGACTGGCGGATCGTCTCGTCGAAGAGGATCACGCCGCTGATGTAGTCCGACGCCCCGGCGGTCGTGAAGAGCAGGTCGCGGTAGGCGCGGCGGTTCTCCTCCGTCGACTCGAGACCGATCGAGTCGAACCGCTTCTTGATCGTCCCGTCGCTCTCGTCGGCGGCCAGAATTCCCTTGCCCGGCGCTACGAGCGCCCGGGCGGTCTCCTCGAGTGAATGTCCCATGTCGTCCCTTTCCTCTGCGCCTTTTCCAGGGAGTCTAGAATCTGCGGGACGCGGGTGTAGCTCAGTTGGTAGAGCATCAGCTTCCCAAGCTGAGGGTCGTGGGTTCGAGTCCCATCGCCCGCTTCGAACGCTTGACGCACGGCGTACCCGTCGCCGGCTTCTATGCTTGCCGCGTGACTGCTGAGCTCCGCCGCCGGGGGTCGATTCCCGCCCTCGTCCTCGTCGCCGCGGTTGCAGGCTGTGGGGGCTCGCCGTACCGGGGTTACGGCCCCGATGGGACGGGCGTCTGCCTGGGCCGCAACGGCGCTGTCATCACC
>DAISLG010000198.1:0-4229 GCA_036820565.1 Gaiellaceae bacterium
GGCGAGCTTGACGAGCTGCGCGCCCGAGAGCGAGCCGGCGACGCCGTTGATCGAGCGGAAGGCGCGCTTGACCTTGCCGGCATGGTTCCGAAGTCGTTCGCGAGGCTCGCGCTCTTCTGTCCCTGACGGCCTCGCACGATGACGTTGAAGGTGTTATCGGGGTTCGCCTGCGCGCGCTGGAGCAGCTGCGGCGGGATGAACGCGCCCTTCTTGGAGCCGCCGCCGGCGGCACGCGGACGCCCGGGAACGCGATCAGGAGCGCAACGAAGGCGACGAGGACGACCGCACCGCGCTCCGCGAAGCCGCGCTCGGCCGTCGCCTCGCCGCCGGAGACGCTCCAGGAAGGAACGCCTCGCTCGCCGCACATCGTGATGTCGTTCTGTCGCATGGTGTCTCCCGGGCGATTGCCGCCGCCGCAGTAGGGGCTGCCCTTCTGTGCTCAACGGTACGGACGAACGGGTGAAGGTCCTTTCCCCTTCGGAGGTATCCCGGGAGAATCCTGGGCGGGTGCCAGCTCGACTTTGCCCTCGCCGCGGTCGATCTTCGCGACGAGCACGTCGATCGGGTCGCCGAGCCGGTGCGTCCGGCCGCGGCGGCCGACGAGCGCGGTGCCGAGCGTGTTCGCCTCGAAATAGTCGCCGCCCAGCTGCCGGGACGGCAGGAAGCCCTCGAAGACGTCGCCGAAGCGGACGAAGAGGCCGGCGCCGATCAGGCCGACGATCTCGCCCGCGAACGGCTCCTCCCAGCCGCGCTCGAGGAGCTGGGCCTCCAGGAGCCACGCGAGGCAGATGTCGTCGGCCGCGTACTCGACGTTCGCGGCCTCGCGCTCGCGCTCGGACGTGTGCTCGGCGAGCTCCCCCAGGTCGCCCGGCAGCGGCTCATCGGAGACGCCGAGCTCGCGCAGGAGCGCGCGGTGCACGATCAGATCCGGATAGCGACGGATCGGCGAGGTGAAATGGCAGTACGCCGGGCTCGCGAGGCCGGAGTGGCCGAGACTCCGCGGGTCGTAGCGCGCCCGCTTGAGCGAGCGGAGGACGAGCGAGGGAAACGCGCCTCTCCCCCGGCCCGACCGCTCGACGTACTCGGTCACGCGCTCGCTGATCTCGCTTGCGAGCTGGGCGGCCTGTGCCGGGCCGAGGCGGTCGGGCGCCGGCGGGGTCGGCACCTCGAGCTCGGCGAGCTTCGCGAGCAGGAGCGAGACCGCCTGCGGGTCGGGCCGCTCGTGGACGCGGAAGATCGCCTCACGGTTGCGGCCGGCGAGGAGCGCCGCGACCGCCTCGTTCGCCAGGATCATCAGCTCCTCGACGAGGGCGTGCGCCTGCGCTTCGGCCTCGCGCCACGCGCGCGCGACACCGCCGTGGCCGTCGAACTCGAACTGGACCTCCCCGGTCTCGATCCGGAGCGCGCCGCGCGCGAAGCGGCGCCGCCGGAGCTCGCTCGAGACCTCGTGGGCGAGCTCGAGCGCCTCCGCGACGTCCGGCTCCGCGTCGCGGCGCTCCGCCTGCGCGTAGGTGAGCCTGGCGTCGCTGCGGATGACGGAGCGGTAGAAGCTCGGCTCGTCGTCGCCGGGCGGGAACTCGACCGTGACGCAGAGCCGATCCTCGCGGGGGCGCAGGGAGCAGAGATCGTCCGCGAGCTCGTGCGGGAGCATCGGCGCGACCAGACCGGGCACATAGGTCGAGAAGGCGCGCTCGGCGGCGCCGAGATCGAGCGGCGAGCCCGCGGGGACGAAGTACGACACGTCGGCGATGTGCACCCAGGCGCGGATCCCGTCGGGCTCGCGGCGGAACGAGAGCGCGTCGTCGAAGTCCTTCGCCGTCTCGGGGTCGATCGTGAACGTGAGCAGGTCGCGGAGGTCGACCCGGCCCTCGAGCGACGGCTCGGGTGGGTCGTGCGGCTCGAAGCCGCGGAGGGCGCCTCGCTCGACGAGGAGCGCCTCGAGCACGGTCTCGATCGCCTTCGCGGGCCCCAGCACGCGCTCGATCCGCGCCCGGCCGCGGCCCTGCCGGATCACGGCCAGGTGGCCGTTCGCGACATCGTGGCGGCCCTTCGCGTCGAGAACGACCGGCACGCCGGGGGCGAAGTACGGCTCGCCGACGACGAGCTTGCCCCGGCGGGCTACCTCAACGACGAGCGGCGAGGACTCTGAGTGCGGTGGCGAGCGGATGCCGGGAGCGTATGTCCGGCCGCACGCCGCCGCGCGAGATGTCCGTTCCCGCCGGCGTCAGGTAGCGCGCGACGGTCAGCTTCAGCGCCGCGCCGCCGCCGAGCGGCTCGATCGACTGCACGAGCGCCTTGCCGAAGGTGCTCTCGCCGACGAGCTTCGCCCGCCCGTGGTCGCGCAGCGCCGCGGCGACGACCTCGGCGGCACTCGCACTCCCCCGGTCGACGAGCACGACGAGCGGCAGGTGGCACTTGACCCGGCCGCTCGCCTGGTAGCTGCGGGCCGGCAGGTGCGCGCCCCTCGTCGAGACGACGACGCCGCGGTCGAGAAAGAGCGAGGAGACGGCGACGGCCTGGTCGAGCAGCCCGCCCGGGTTGCCGCGCAGGTCGAGGACGAGGCTCCGCGCGCCCGCGCGCTTCACCTCCGCCAGCGCCTGGTCGACCGTCTGCACAGTGCCGAGCGTGAACGCCGCGATCGAGACGTAGCCGATCCGCGTCCCGGCCACGGTAAGCACCCGCGTCTGCACGCCCGGCGTCGCGAACCGGACGCGGACGAGCCGGACGTGCAGCGTGCGGTCGCCGCGGAGGACGGTCAGGCGCACAGGGCTCCCCTCGCGGCCGAGGATGCGCCCGAGCGCCTGCTCGTACGAGAGCCGCGCCGTCGACGCGCCGTCGACCGCGAGCACGGTGTCGCCCGGCCGGACGCCCGCGATCCGCGCGGGACCGGGCTGGGTGCGCGTGACGAGCAGGCCCGCGGAGCCCGGGAGCAGCGTCAGGCCCACGCCCGAGTAGCTGCCGGTCGTCTCGCGGCGGAAGAGGCGGAACGACGCGGGATCGAGCAAGCGCGTGTACGGGTCGTCGAGCGCCGCGATCATCTCGCTCACCGACCGGAGCCGCAGCACGTCGGCCGGAACCCGCCGGTAGTAGCGCGTCGCGAGCTCGCTCCGCACCTGCTGCACGACGCTCGTCGTACCGTGGTCGCGGCGCCCGGGATGGAGCGCGAGCCCGACGGCGAAGGCGCCGGCAATGGCCGTGGCGACAGCCAGGATCCGCGATGCGCGCCGCAACTCGCGGCGAGTATAGAAGGGTTCTACACCTTGAGGAAACGGCGGAGCGTGAGCCCGGAGCCGAACGCGCCGAGGAGCAGCCCGACGAGCACGATCAGCAGAGCGTTCAGCGCGAACGAGATCGCGTGGACGTCGGCGCCGGCCTTGAGGTGGCCGAGGATCGCGGGGAGGGCGATCTCCTTCCCGATCACGAGCAGGATCACGGCGAGCAGCGAGCCGGCGACGCCGCAGATCAGGCCCTCGAGCATGAACGGTCCGCGCACGAACCAGTTCGTCGCGCCGACGAGCTTCATCACCTCGATCTCACGCCGCCGCGAGAAGATCGACAGGCGGATCGTGTTCGCGATCAGGAGCGTGGCGGCCGCGAGCAGCAGGATCACCGCGACGAGGAAGACCGATTCGATCACCTTGGCGACGCGGAGGATCCGGTTCGCGGTCTTCTGGCCGTAGCGGACGTTCTGAACACCCGCCGGCAGCGGCCGCAGGCTCGCGGCGATCGAGGCGACGTACTCGCCCTTCTGCGGGACGACCTCCTCGGAGTCGGGCAGCGGGTTGTTCGGGATGTTGCGAACGAGATCCGGGTACTTGCGCTCCATGATCTGGAGCGCCTTCTCCTTCGAGACGAACGTGACGGATTTGACGTTCGGGTTCGCCTCGAGCATCGCGCGCAGCGAGTTGATCTGAGCCGTCGTCCGGTTCGGCGCGAAGTCGACCTTGACGACGAGCTGGCGCTTGACGTGGTCGGACCACGAGACGACCCAGGTGCCGAGCGCGATGAAGAGGCCGAGCAGGAACATCCCGATCAGCACGGTCATCGTCGCGGCGATCGTCGTCGACAGGTTCGCGCCGAGCGACCGGAACGACTCCGAGAAGAGCAGCCGCAGCCTCATTCGCCCGTGTACCCGCCGCGGCGCTCGTCGCGGGCGAGGCGCCCTTCCTCGAGGGCGATCACGCGCTTGCGCATCTTGTCGACCATCTCGCGGTCGTGGGTCACCATCA
>DAISLG010000199.1:0-4213 GCA_036820565.1 Gaiellaceae bacterium
GTACACAAAACGTGCGTTTCGTGGTCGCACCTGAGTACGGTTTGCGACCTACGACGAATCCCGCAGTCGGCACATCGGTGTCGCGGCTGATGCCGAACTCGGCGGCCGCTGCGCGATGATGAGCCGAGCAAAGAGGGAGGCAGATGCAAATGGCCGATGACGTGAGCGTGACCCGCGAGGGCGACACGCTTGTGATCCGCATCCCGATCACGACACCGGCACCAAGCGCGAGCGGGAAGACGCTCGTCGTCGCCTCGACCCGCGGCAACCAGAAGACCGCCGTCCAAATCGACGGCAAGGATCTCTACCTGGGCGTCAACGCCTACGTGTATGCCGAGCCGAAGGGCGGTCGGTGACGGTGTAGCGCGTCCTCTCGGCCCGGCCATGATGCGACAGCCACGCCCGAAGGGGTCGCGCGGTCCGGACCCCGACCGCGGCAACAAAACCTGGCGCGGACGGGCGGTCGCGACGAGAATTGCCCGCGATGCCCGAAGAACGGCGGCTGGTCACGGTGCTGTTCGCCGACGTCACCGGATCGACGGCCCTCGGCGAATCGACCGACCCGGAGGACGTGCGGGCGATCCTTGGTCGCTACTACGCGATCGCGCAAGACGTGATCCGTCAGCACGGCGGTACGCTCGAGAAGTTCATCGGCGACGCGGTGATGGCCGTCTTCGGCATTCCGCAGGCGCACGGCGACGACGCCGACCGGGCCCTCAACGCGGCCCTCGTGCTGCGCGAGGCCGTCGCCGCCGATCCGGGCACGGCCGCGCTTCGGCTGCGCATCGGCGTGAACACCGGCGAGGTCGTCGCCTCCCGCGAACCCGGCGGCGCGGACTTCCTCGTGACCGGTGACGCCGTGAACGTCACCGCTCGGTTGCAGCAGCATGCCGAGCCCGGCACGATCCTCGTCGGCGGGCGGACCCGCATCGCGGCGGGAGGCGCGTTCCGCTTCGGGGACGAGGAACGCCTCGAGGTGAAGGGCAAGAGCGAGCCGATCCGCGCGTCAGTCCTCGAGGAACGGCTCGCGGCGCGGCCCGTCGCGCGCGCACCGTTCGTCGGCCGAGACGCGGATCTCGCGCAGCTCGCCCTCGTGGCCCGGCGCGCGTTCACCGAGCGACGCCCGCAGCTCGTGACCGTCACCGCCGCGGCGGGGACCGGGAAGTCGCGGCTCATCGAAGAGTTCCTCGCCCGGCTCGACGGCGACGCGCCGGTCACGATCGCGACCGCGCAATGTCTTCCGTACGGCTCCTCGGTCACCTACCTGCCCTTGCGCGGGCTCGCGCGCGGCCTGCTCGGAGTCGAGGGCGAGATCGACCTCGTCGATCGGGTGCGCGACGCGTTCGCCGCCTCGGGACAGGCGCCCACCGACGCCGACCGTCTCGCGCGGCTCGTCGGGGCGACCCTCGGCGGCGCCGCCGAGCCCGAGGAGCGCGACCGGGACCAGCTCTTTGCCGCGTGGCGCCTGCTGGTCGAGGCACTCGCGCGACGCGGGCCGGTCGTGGTGGTGTTCGAGGACCTCCACTGGGCCAGCGACAGCCTCCTCGATCTCGTCGAGCACGTGACGTTGCCCCGTACGTCGGCGCCGCTCGTCATGGTCGCCCTCGCCCGCCCGGAGCTCCTCGATCGCCGTCCGCAGTGGGGCGGCGGGAGGCGCAACTTTACGGCCGTCGGCCTCGAACCGCTGAGCCCGGACGAGACGCGGCAGCTCGTCGACCTGCTCACCGAGGGAGTCCCCGGAGGGATGGCCGACCGCATCGTGGATCGCGCCGGCGGCAATCCGTTCTTCGCTGGCGAGCTCGTTCGGGCGTACGAGGAGCGCAAGCGCGCCGGGGCCCTCGACGAGGAGATCGTCCTTCCGGACACCATCCATGCGACGGTGCTCGCCCGGCTCGACGCGCTCCCGGAGGAGGAGCGGACCGTGCTCGAGTACGCCGCGGTCACCGGACGGACCGCTCGTGCGGCGGCGATTCACGCCCTCCTCCCCGATCGCGCCCCCGAGGCGATCGACGCGGCGCTCGAGTCTCTCGCCGAGCGAGAGATGCTCGTACCGCGCGAGGCCGGGACCTACACCTTCCGACACATCGTCATCCGCGAGGTCGCGTACGCGACCCTGCCACGTTCTGAGCGCGTGCCCGCCCATCTCCGCCTCGCGACCTGGCTCGATGAGTACGCGGCGGCGAGCGGCGAGGAGTTCGCCGAGCTCGTCGCGTACCACTACCGGCAGGCGATCTCGCTCAGCCCCGGCGGCAGGGTCCCCAAAGAGCTCCCGCTGGCCAAGGTCGTCGCCGCTCTCGAACGCGCGGCCAAAGTCGCCTGGGCCGGCGCCGCGTTCGAGGAGGCCGCAGCACAGCTGCGCGAGGCGATACGGCTCTCGCCGGTCGAGGAGCACCAGCGGCTCTATGAGCTTCTGGGCGACATCCTCAGGTTCGGCCAGGACGCGGTCGACGGCTACCGCGAGGCGTACGAGCGCTGGCGCGCGCTGCCTGGCGGCGATCCGGTGGTCGGCGCACGGCTGCTCGTGAAGCGCCTGGTCGTACTCGGGCGGTGGACCGGATCGGTCCCCCATTTACCGAGCGAGGCGGAGGTCGCGACGCTCCGCGACGAGGCCCGGCGGCTGCTCGAGCTCGTGCCCGACCCTGACCTCAAGGCCCGGCTGGCCTGCGTGCAGGCGTTCATCCTGATGAACACGCAGGCCACCGATCGGCCGGCTGTCGAGGAAATGGTCCGCGAGGTCAGCGCGGCGCGTCGGGTGTTCGCCGAGCGGGGTGATCGCACCGCCGAGAGCGAAGCCCTCGACGCGCTCGGGGCTCTCTACCGATCCGGGTTGGATGACTGGGAGGCCAGTCTCGCGTGCGGCCGCGAACGCCTCGCCGACACCGACGGGCTGGACTTGCTCGAGCGCGTCGACGCCTGGAGCGTCGTCACCTGGGACCTCGTGTTGCTCGGCCGATACGCCGAGGCGATCCGTACGCTCGACGAGGCGCGGGCGCACCTGCGGCCCGGCGAGGGCGAGTCGTCGCTGAACCACGTCGCCGCTTGGGCGGCGTACGCCGCCGCGCTCTCGGGCGCGTGGGACGACGCACTGCGGATCGGCGACATGCTCGTGGCGATGCGCGAGGAATCCCGCGTCGCCGTCGGGCGGCACACCACGCCGGGCTGGATCGGTGTCATACGCGTCGCGGCGGCCCGCCTCGACGAGACCCGACTGGCGCGCTACCGGAGCGCGTTCGCCGCGGTCGCGGACCTGCCGAGCCTGACCGACGCGGGGTGGCGCCAGCTCTTCGAGACCTTCCTTGACGGCGACGCCGCCGCGGGCAGCGCGTTCCTCTCCGCCCGCGAGGGCCAACCGGACCGCAAGGCGGACGTCATCAGCTTCATGCTGTTCGAGCTCGGGGCGCCAATTGAGGAGGCGGCACTGGCGATGCTCGAGTCGCGGAGTGCCATTCCATCGTTGCTGCGGCTACGGATCCAGCTCGCCCGCTCGGTCAAGAGTGACGATCGCGCGGTCCGCGAAGCGATCGATGCACTCGACGAGGGCGGACTCGTCGCCGACGCGGCACGCGCCGCCGCACTTCTCGCGCTGCGCACCCGCGACGCCGCCGACCGCGCCAACGCCGAGCGACGGCTCTCCGCGCTGGGCGACCGGTTGTACCTGCAGCGGCTCGCGGACTACTGACCGCAGCCTCCGCGGCGGTGGTGCACGTTTCGATCTTCCCTGCGACGCAAATATTCGACCATCGCCAACGCACGACATTCATCACAAGCGCTATCCGCCTCGCTTTGGCGAGGAGAAGGGGGAAGGGGGAGGATCTTGTGATGCCCTGCCGGACTTGTGACGAGGCTGTTCATCTGCTGAAACGATCGAGGATGGCTCTCGAGGTCGCCACCGGATCAAGTGGTTGCTGATTGACGCCGGGATGGCGGAGGTCTGCGGAGGCAGGTGCTCATCGCCGCTGCACATGAGAACAAGCTCTGGCAGTTGAGGCTGCCCACAGACGGCGTCACTTCAGATTGGCGTGTCGTCGCCGACGGGGTCGGCGCACTCCACCACCGCGGGCTCGTCGAGCTGCTGGCAACCGGACGGCGCGCGCCTCATTGATGACCCGATCCGTCCAAGCGTCACCGAGGCCCTCGAGATCGTCGGTCGAGAGGAGCATTGATTCGTGCCTGGCGGGTTGAATCAGAAAGCTCGCGCGGAACCGCCACAACG
>DAISLG010000200.1:0-4192 GCA_036820565.1 Gaiellaceae bacterium
TCTAGCCGAGAGCCCGCCAGACGTCGCGCGCGATCTCGGCGCAGAGCTCCTCGCGGGGACGCTCGCCGTCCAGGCGGCGCACGCCGAGCCCGGGCAGCTCCTCGCGGTAGAGCTCGGCGTGGCGCGACAGCTCGGCGAGCGACCAGACGTCGTCCTTCCGCGCGAGCGAGGTCTCCGGCCTGATCTCCAGGTAGTACGCGAGCCGCGCCCGCGGCGAGACGAGTCGGATCAGGGTCTTCTGGAGGCGGAACCCGCCGGTGTCGCCGTAGGTGAACCGGAGACGCACGACGGCGTCGAGGACGTGACGGTCGAAGACGACGACGCGGCCACGCGCGAGGTGAGGGAAGGCGAGCCGCCGCTGCTCGGCGGCGTGGACGAGGGTGACGAACGTCGTCCACAGCCGGCGCGCGGCTGAGCCTCCGCCTCCCGAGCCGCCGGCCGCGGGCGCGGACATGACCGAGCTCGACGGGTCGCGGCCGAGCAGCCGCTTGAGCGGGCGCCCGACGAGGTTCAGGAGCGGGTGGCCCTCGACCGGCGCCCAGATCACGACGGCGTCGACGCCGAGGCGGTCGAGCGCCTCCCGGAGGGCGGTCGCCTGCGAGCTCTTGCCCGCGCCGTCGAGGCCGGAGAGCGTCACGACGGCGCCACGCCGGAGCCGTGGAAGCCGCCGGCGCCGCGGCTCCTCGTCGCCGCTGTGAAGCGCGTCGAGCGCTGCGAGCTCCCGTTCGGCCCGCCAGGCGGGCGCGTGCCGCCGGGCCTCCTCGAGCGCGCCCGGGTCGCGCCCGAGTACCGCGTCGAGGCGGGCCCGCCGCTTCGCGCTCAGCCCTCCGCCCGAGCGGTCGACAACACGGGCGAGGAGGAGTGCGGCGTGGTGGGGAGCGGGCGCGCAGAGGTTCGTGCAGTGCTCGAGCGGGGTCGCCTCGTCGAAGAGCTCGGCGGGCGCGCCCCACGCGTCGGCGCGGGCGAGCTCGACGAGATAGGCGGAGCAGTCGGCCAGGAGCGCCCAGGATTCGCCCTTGCGCTCGAGTCCGGCGGCATCGAGCGCGCGCGCGACCGCGTCGGCTTCCGCAGGTCGGGCGATCACGTCGAGGTCGCGGCCCTCGGGCGGCAGCGAGCCGAAGACGACCGCGCGCCCGGGCAGGGCCTCGTCGACGCGGCGAACGAGCTCGAGCAGTCGGTCACGGTCGACCACCGGCCGAGCATACGGGACGCACATAATGCGGCGATGACGCTGAACCTGCCCCAGCGCGCGCTGCCATCGGGGCTGTTCGCCGGGGCGGGATTCGCCGGTGTCGCGGCACTCGTCGGCGCCGGAGCGGTCACCTCGCCGGCGACGTCGGTCGGGCTCGTCGTCGGGATGATCTTCGTGGTCGTCGCCTTCCGGAGCCTGGCGGCCGGGGTCGCGATGTTCACCGTGATCACCTTCTTCGCGCAGCTCGGCTCGGGCGTGAGCGGGGTCAAGGTGGCGGGAGCCGTGCTCGTCCTCTCGTGGCTCTTCAGCATCACGAACCGCGTCAGCCGGCCGCCGCTGTTGATCCGCGAGCACCCGGTGATCGCCTGGGCGAGCATCTTCTTCGTCGGCTGGGCCGTGATCTCCGCGGCGTGGGCAGCCGATCCCGGCGTGACGATCTCCGCCGCCCTGCGGCTCGCCCAGGGCGTGCTGCTCGTCTTCGTCGTCTTCTCCGCGATCTCGAACCGGCGCCAGCTCGGCTGGGTCGTCGGCGCGTTCATCGCAGGGGCGTTCGTGACCGCGCTCTACGGTCTCGCGGGCGGATCGTCGGCTGAGACGAGCACCTACGCCGACGACGCGAGCCGCCTCGCGGGCCAGATCGGCGACCCGAACGAGTTCGCGTCGACGCTCGTGCCCGCGCTCGCGTTCGCGGCCTTCATGTTCGCCTCGACGCGCCACGCCCTCGAGCGGCTCTTCCTCGGGGTTGCCGTCGGCGTCTTCGCCCTTGCGCTTTTCCTGACCCAGTCGCGCGGCGGCCTCGTCGCGATCGCGGTCGTCTTCGTCGTGACGGTGTTCCTCGCGGGCCCGGTGCGGGCGAAGTCGATCGCCCTGATCCTGACCGTGGGCGCGCTCGGCGTCTCGTACTACACGCTCGTCGCGCCGCCGGAGGCGCTCCAGCGCGTGACGCACTTCGCGTCGGGGGGCGGCGCGGGGCGGACCGACCTCTGGGGCATCGCGCTGAGGATGTTCTCGGACCACCCGGTGAACGGCGTCGGCGCCGGCAACTTCCAGATCGTCGAGCCCCGTTACGCGCAGGCGAACGTCAACCTCCCGCGCGTCGACCTCGTGATCGACACGCCGAAGGTCACCCACAACACCTATCTCCATGTGCTGACCGAGCTGGGGATCGTCGGCTTCCTCGCCTTCGCCGTCCTGATCGTCGGCGCGCTGGCGGCCGCCCGCCGCTCGATCCGGGCGCTCGCCCGCGTTCCCGGCGAGTTCGAGCTCGAGGTGCTCGCCCGCGGGATGCTGGTCGGGGTGATCGGGATCCTCGTCGCCTTCACCTTCATCTCCGCGCAGTACGAGAAGCAGCTGTGGCTCCTGCTCGGGCTGCTCGTCGCGCTGACGACGGTCGCGAGGCGGAGCGAGCCCGCGCCCGCCGTGGCGACAGCGGGCGATCGCTGGGAGCTCGGCCTCGCCGAGGAGCCGGACTATGATTCGCACGTGTCCGAGCAGCTCGTCGACCGGTTGGAAGCGCGCATGGCCGAGCGGATGGAGGAGCTGCTCGGAGAGCAGCAGCGCCTCGCACGGCGCCAGGCGGCGCTCGCGGCGCGCGAGAACGAGCTCCGTGCGCGGCTCGAGCGGGCCGGCACGGTCGAACAGGTCGCGCCTGCCGCCGCGCCGGACCCCGGCCTCGACGAGCGGATCGCCGTCGTCACCTCGCGCGAGCAGACGATCGCGCGCTACGCGGCCCAGCTGAAGGAGCGGGAGCGCGAGCTCGACCGCCGCGCGGCCGAGCTCGACGCGCGCGAGCGGGCGCTCGAGGCCGCGCCGCGGGCCGTGGCCGCTGCGGTCGTGGCGCAGGCGCCGGCGCCTGCGGTCCCGCGGCCGACCGCTCCGGGAGGCAGCTACAACCTGGCGGAGCTCGAGCGGGCCGTCCAGCGGCACGCGGCCGAGTACCCGGGCCGGCTCGAGGACTGGGAGTCGTACATCTTCTTCCTGCGCGACTATGCCGAGCCCGACGGCAGCCTTGCGCCGTCGTTCGACGCGCTCGTCGAAGACGTCTTCGCCGAGATCGTCTGAGTCGGCGGTCGTGACGGGGGTTCGCGGACGCCTCCAGCCGGCCGGCCTCGTCGTCGTGGCGGCCGCGCTGGCAGCGGGCGGGGCGGCGACCCGCACGCACGTCGGCCTGCTCGACGCTACGGCGATCGTGGCCGCGGTCGTCGCCGCCGCGGCGATCGTGCTCGGCCGCCTCTTGCCGGCGCAACCCGCGCTCGTCGGCGCGGTCGCCGCCTACGCCGGGTGGACGCTCGTGCACGACCGCGAGTGGGCGCCGCTCGCGCTTGCGTGCGCTCTCGTCCCCGCCGCCTTTGCGCGATCGAGGGACGACGTCGATCTGGTGCTCGCCGGTCTCGCCTTCGGCCTCGGCGCGACGCTCGTCCTCCACCCGTCGGGGGCCGAGTGGCTCGCCGCCGGGGTGGCTGCGCTCGGACCGCTCGCCGTCGGGTGGCGAAACCCGGCCCGGAAGCGCGCCTACGCGGTCGTGGCCCTCACGGCCGTCGCGCTCGTGGCCCTCTCGGGCGTCGCGGAGGTGCGGGACTCGGCCGGCGGGCTCGCCGGGCTCGGCGCCGTCCGGCTCGCCCTGCTCGGCGTCGTCGTGGCCGCGTCGCTCGTCTCGGCCCGCCACTCTCGTGGTCTCCTGGTGGCGTTCGCGGCGGCCGGCGCCGCGCTTGTGGACGCCCACCGGCTCTCGCCGGCCTTCTGGCTTCTGCCGGGCCTCGCGTTCGCCGTCGCCGCGATCCGCCGGGACTATGATCGGGCCGTGACGCCCGTCTCGACAGACGCGGCCGCGTCCCTCGCCGCCGAGCTCGAGGCGGTCCGGGCCGCCCAGGAGCGGCTCGATCGGCGCCGCGCCGCGCTCGACGAGCGCGAGCGCGCCGTCGCCGCCCGCGAGCGGGAGCTGCGCGTCCGCGCCGCGGCGCTCGAGGGCGCGGCCAGGCTCGCGCCCGTGCCGCCTCCGCC
>DAISLG010000201.1:0-4151 GCA_036820565.1 Gaiellaceae bacterium
GGCGCCGACGGTGCGGTCGCCGTTCCCGATCGCATAGGAGAGCTCGACGATCCGGGCCTCGTCGAGCGCGGCGGCGGCGTCGCGCGCGAGACGCTCGCCGAGGCCGGCGCCGTCCCCGCGAAGCTGCGGCTCGGCCGCGTACCCGCCGGGCGCAGGCGCGAGCAGCGCCCCGAGCTCGAAGGAGGCGGCGCGGGCGGAGGCCTGCGGGCGCCGCCGGAGGAGATCGGTGCGACCGACGGCCTCGCTCCACGAGCGGAGACCGAGCGCGGCGAGGCGGCGGCGAACGTCCTCCGCCACGTGACGGAGGTAGTTCTCGACCATCTCGGGCGTGCCGCCGTACTTCGCGCGGAGCTCCGGGCGCTGGGTTGCGATCCCGACCGGGCAGGTGTCGAGATGGCAGGAGCGGACGAGCAGGCAGCCCTCGGCGATCAGGAGCGCGGTGCCGAACGAGACCTCGTCCGCGCCGAACAGGGCCGCGACGAGCACGTCGCGCCCCGTCTTCAGGCCACCGTCTGCACGCAGGCGGACCCGTCCGCGCAGACCGCTGCCGACGAGCGCCTGCTGGGCCTCGGCGAGACCCAGCTCCCACGGCATCCCGGCGTTCTTGATCGAGGCGAGCGGGCTCGCGCCCGTGCCACCGTCGGCGCCCGCGACGTGGACGACGTCGGCGAGCGCCTTCGCCACCCCGACCGCGACGAGGCCGACGCCGGTCTGGGCGACGAGCTTGACCGAGACGTCCGCCGCCGGGTTCACCTGGCGCAGGTCGAACACGAGCTGGGCGAGGTCCTCGATCGAGTAGATGTCGTGGTGCGGCGGCGGCGAGATCAGCGGGATCCCCGGCTCTGTGTGGCGGAGACGCGCGATCTCGGGCGTGACCTTGTGCGCGGGCAGCTGGCCCCCCTCGCCCGGCTTCGAGCCCTGCGCGATCTTGATCTGGAGCTCGTCGGCGAACATCGCGTACTCGGGGGTGACGCCGAAGCGCGCCGACGCGATCTGCTTGATCCGCGAGTTGCGCTCGGTGCGGAAGCGCGCCGGATCCTCGCCGCCCTCGCCCGAGTTCGAGCGCCCGCCGAGCCGGTTCAGCGCGACTGCGATCGTCTCGTGCGCCTCGGCCGAGAGCGAGCCGTGCGACATCGCACCGCCCGAGAAGCGGCGCAGAATCGACTCGACCGGCTCCACCTGCTCGAGCGGCACCGGCGGCGCGGCGGCAACGGGCTCGACGAGGTCGCGCAGCTCCATCGGCGCGCGGCCGTCCACGAGCGAGGCGAACCGCTCGTAGAGGTCGGCCCGGTCACTGCGCGTCGCGCCCCGCAGCGCGTGCGCGGCTGCGACGACGTCCGGGCTCGTCGCGTGCGGCTCGCCGCCCTTGCGGAACTTGACGTACCCCGGATTCTCGAGCGGAGCGCCCGGTGCCGCGCGCGCGAGCGCCTCGACCTCGAGCTCGGCGAAGCCGACTCCGCCGACCGGCGACGGCGTCCCCCGCAGGCAGAGGTCGATCAGGTCGCGGTCGAGCCCGATCGCCTCGACGAGCCGTGCGCCGCGATAGGAGGCCACATCCGAGATGCCGAGCCGCGAGAGCGTCTTGAGGAATCCCTCCTCGAGCGCCGCCTTCAGGCGGAGCTGCGCCTCCGCCGGCGACGGCCGGTCGCCGCCGACCCCGTCGGACGCCGCGAGCGCGGCGACGGTCTCGAACGCGAGCCGGGGGCAGATCGCGTCGGCGCCGTAGGCGAGCAGCACTGCGCAGTCGTGCGAGCTCCGCGGCTCGTCCGAGTCGACGAGGATCGAGGCCCGGGTCCGCAGGCCGGCCTCGATCAGCGCGGCGTCGACGATCCCGACAGCAAGCGCCGGCGGCACCGCGGCCCGCGGGCCCGCGTCCGTGAGCCGCAGCAGCGCCGCGCCGCCCGCGACCGCGTGGACGGCCTCTCCGCGCAACCGGAGGCAGGCGCCCCGTAGTCCCTCCGCCCCGTCGAAGGTCGCGTCGAGCGGCACCGGGTCGAGTGCTGCGAGCGCCGACGGGAAGAGCAGGAACGACTCGAGTTCGAGGAGGCGCGCGGCCTCGGGCAGCTCGGAAAGGAGCGGTGCCCGCGGCCCGAGCAGCGTGGCGAGCGACATGCCGCCGCGCTCGCGCAGGTGGTCGATCGGCGGATTCGTCACCTGCGCGAAGCGCTGGCGGAGGTACGAGGAGAGCGGCCGCCCGCGGCCCGCGAGCGGGGGAAGGGCGGTGTCGTCGCCCATCGACGACACCGGCTCGTGGCCTTGGGCGGCAACCGGCCTGAGCACGAGCGAGATCTCCTCGCGCGTGTAACCGGCGGCGACGTGACGGTGCGTCAGGTCGTCCGCAGGCGGAGGAAGGGGCTCCCCCGCCGCGACCGGCTCCCGCGCGGCCGTCCAGCGGCGGTAGGGGCGCCGCCGGGCCAGCCTCCGCACGATCGCCTCGCTCTCCTCGAATCCTGCTCCGGCCGGGTCGACAGCGACGATCTCGCCCGGACCGACGCGCCCTCGTCGCACGGCCGCGCCCGCGGGAAGCGGGATCGCGCCCGCCTCCGACGCGCACGCAACCAGATCGCCGGCCACGGCCCAGCGGAGCGGCCGCAGCCCGTTCCGGTCGAGGGCCGCGCCGACGACCCGTCCGTCCGTGAAGACGATCGCCGCCGGGCCGTCCCACGGAGCGACGAGCCCGGCGTGATAGCGCCGGAACGCGCGGACGTCCTCGTCCACGTCGGCCGTCTCCCAGGCCGCCGGGACGAGCATCGCGAGCGCATGCCGGATGTCTCGGCCCCCGCGGACGATCAGCTCGACGGCCTCGTCGAGGATCGAGGAGTCCGAGCCCGACTCATCGACGTCGCCGAGCTCCGACCGCCGCGCCCGCAGGCCGGCCACGTTCCCCGCCAGGGTGTTGATCTCCCCGTTGTGGCAGAGCATCCGGAAGGGCTGCGCGCGCTCCCAGGACGGTTCCGTGTTCGTGGAGAAGCGCTGGTGGAAGATCCCGAACGGGACGGCAAAGGCCGGGTCGCGGAGATCGGGGTAAAACGCCGCGAGCTGCGTGGCCGCGCAGAGTGCCTTGTAGGTGACGGTACGGAAGGAGAGCGACGCGACGTAGACGCCGGGGATGCCCTGGATCCGCCGGCGGGCGCGGTGCGCGATCCGCTCGGCGTCGTCGAGTGCGAGACCGAGCGGGCGGCGCAGGACGAGCTGCTCGACGGCAGGCATGGTGCCGCGGGCCCCGTCGCCGAGCGCGGACGGTTCGACCGGCACCGGGCGCCAGCCGCGCGGCTCGAGCCCCTCGGCGCGGCAGGCGTCCTCGATCCGGCCGCGGGCGGACTCGTCGCGCAGGAAGACCATCGCGAGCCCGCACCACGGCGCCGGGAGCAGCCCGGCCGGGATCGGTACGAGCACGCCCGCGCCGTCGCCCGTTCGCCCGTCCGCCGCGACCGCGCCGCGGTGATCGACGCCCGCGAGCCCCGCGAGCACGAGATCGAGCACTGCACGCGAGGGCCGGCCGGCCCGGTCGGCGACGAAGCCGACGCCGCACGCGTCGCGCTCGACGGACTGATCGTGCAGGCAGGCGCCGCTCACGAAGCCTTGCCGCCTCTTCTACGGGCTAGCTCGGCGGAGGCGGAAAGCGAAGGGCCGGCTAGCGCATGCGCGGGCGCACGACGATAAAGCTCGTAAGAATCGCCGATGCGCGCAGGGCCTTCACAGAACCGAAACCCTACCCGACCCGCCGGTCGGCGGCAACGTACCCTTCGCGCCGTGCGCTACCGCTTCGTCGACTGCCGCTGGGAACTCGGGAAGCCGGGCCGCGGCCGCGAGCTCTATCTCGCCGGCCACGTTCCCGGCGCGGCGTTCCTCGACGTCGAGTCGGACCTCTCGGCGCCGCCGGGGCCCGGCGGACGCCACCCGCTCCCGTCGGTCGAGGACTTCGCCGCCGTGGCCTCGCGCGCCGGGATCGGCGACGGGACGTTCGTCGTCGCCTACGGCTCGATGGGCGGCGCCGAGCGGCTGTGGTGGCTCCTGCGACACTTCGGCCACGACGCCTGCGCCGTGATCGACCTCGATGCGTGGCGCGGACCGCTCGCGACCGGCGAGCAGGAGGTCGAGCCGGCCACGTTCGTGCCGCGCCCGCGGACGGACGACACGATCGACGCCGA
>DAISLG010000202.1:0-4142 GCA_036820565.1 Gaiellaceae bacterium
AGCTTGCCGTCGCTCAGGCGATGAGATATGCCGAGGAGCTCCAGCTCCTCCATGCACGCGATCTCGCGGCGCGTAAGGCGGCCGAGCAGTCGCTCCGCGAGCTCGAAGCCTCGTACAAGACGACCGTGCGTGCGCTCGCTGCGGCGCTCGAGCTCCGCGACGACGTCACGGGCGGTCACGCGACTCGCGTGGCCGAGCTCGCGCTCGAGCTTGCGCGGGAGGTGGCGCCCGGCCTCGCCGCCGAGCCCGAGCTCGAGTACGCGTTTCTGCTCCACGATCTCGGCAAGATCGGGATCCCCGATGCGATCCTTCGAAAGCCCGGCCCCCTCGACCCTGATGAGCGCGCCCAGATGTGCGAGCACCCGGCGCTCGGCGCCTCCATCGTCGAGGGAATTCCGTATCTCTACGGGCTCACGCACGATGTCGTGGTCGCCCATCACGAGCACTGGGACGGCGGGGGCTACCCGCTCGGCCTCTCGCGCGAGGCGATCCCGCTCGCCGCGCGGATCTTCGCCGTCGTGGACGCGTTCGACGCGATGACGAACGACCGGCCCTACCGTCGGGCGCTGACCGTGGATGCGGCGCTCGCCGAGCTCGAGACCTCCTCCGGCACCCAGTTCGACCCCACCGTCGTCCGCGCGTTCGTGTCGCTCAACCGGGAGCTCGACTCCGCGGCATGAGCGCTGTGGAGGCGACCGTGCTCGTCGTCGAGGACGACGAGATGGTGCAGGGCTGGCTACGGGCAGCGCTCGAGGGCGAGGGCTTCCGCCTCGTCGGCGTCGCCTGCTCGTCGGCCGAGGCGCTGGAGCTCGCGCCGCGCCGCGCCCCGGACCTGCTGCTCGTCGACAACCGCCTTCCCGACGGCGCCGGCACCGAGCTCGTCCGCGAGCTGCGCCGCCGCGGGCACGACACACCCGCCGTGATGATGACGGCGAACGAGGAGCGGGGCTTCAACGAGGCCGCGCGTGAGGCCGGTGCACAGGGCAGCGTGCTCAAGACCGGGCGGATCGAGGAGCTCGCCAAGGCCCTCCGCAGCGTCCTCGACGGCGAGCGGTCGTTCGACGGACGCCACCCGCAGCGCGAGCGGGACCGAGGCGCGCTGTCGCCGCGCGAGCGCGAGGTGCTCCGCCTGATCGCGGCCGGCAGCACGAACAAGGAGGTCGCGCAGGCCCTCGGGGTGGGCGACGAGACGGTCAAGACGCTGCTCTCGCGAACGTTCGCGAAGCTCGGCGTCCGCCGTCGCGCCGAGGCGGTTTCCGAAGCGCACCGCCGCGGCCTGCTGTGACCGAGGACGAGCGAATCGCCGAGTTCGCCGAGGCGTTCACGGCCCGGATCTCGCACGACCTGAAGACGCCGATCTCCGCGATCGTCGGCTACAGCGAGCTGCTGGCGACACGCGACGACGAGCGGACGCGGGTCGAGGCCGTCGCCCGCATCCGTGAGGCGGCCGAAGAACTTCAGCGGCGCATCGACGAGATCGTCACCGAGGCCGTCGCACCGGAGATCGCATGATGCGAGTCATGATCGTCGACGACGACGAGACAATCCGCAGGCTGTTGCGCGTGACGCTCCCCGAGCATGGCGCGGAGATCGTCGAGGCGCGCGACGGCCAGGAGGCGCTCGACCTCACGGGTGACACCGTTCCCGACCTCGTCCTGCTCGACTGGAACATGCCGAAGCGCTCCGGCGGCGAGGTGCTCGCCACGCTCAAGCGGTGGCGGCCGGACGTCAAGGTGATCGTGCTGACCGCAGATCACCGGGCCGAGTTCCGCGCCGAGGCGGAGGGGCTCGGCGTCGACCTCTTCCTGACGAAGCCGTTCAGCCCGCTAGAGCTGCTAGCGGCGATCGAGGAGCTTCTGCCGGATATTTAGGAGGCGGGCAGCTCGAACCAGAAGGTGGAGCCCTGCCCGCTGACGCTCTCGAAACCGATCCGCCCGCCCTGGCGCTCGACCAGCTCGCGGGAGAGCGCCAGGCCGAGCCCGGCTCCTCCGAAGTTCGTCGTGTCCGTTGCGTCGCCGCGGAAGAACGGCTCGAAGATCCGCTCGCGAACCTCGTCCGTGATCCCGACCCCCTCGTCCGAGACCGCGACGTGAACGACCTCGCCGCGGGGGATGGCGAGCAGCCGCGCCGCGCCGCCGGCGGGCGAGAACTTGATCGCGTTCGAGAGCAGGTGGGCGAGCACCTGGGAGGTGCGCGCCCGGTCTCCGAGGACGGGAAGGGGCCGGGTCGCGAGCTCGAGGCGAACGGAAGGCGTCCGCGAGGCGTTCTCGTCGAGCAGCTCGGCCAGGTCGAACGGTTCGACCACGACCTCGAGCTCGCCGCCCGCGACGCGCTGGAGATCGAGCAAATCGTCCACGAGCACGCGCAGGCGCTCGGACTCGCTCTTGATCGCCGACAGGTACCCCTGCCGCTCGTCCGGGCCGGGGTCGCGGGCCTCCAGGAGCTCGGCGAAGCCGACGATGCTCGCAAGCGGTGTCCGCAGCTCGTGCGAGACCGAGGCGAGGAGCTGCGACTTCGTGCTCTCGGCCTCGCGCTCCGCCGTCACCTCTCGCGCGGCGAAGATCCGGCCGCGAAGCGAGCCGAGCGCGTCGTACACCGGAGCGGTGTGGCGCACGAACGTCCGCCTCGACAGCGCGGTCGTCCACTCGTCCCAGCCCTCGTGGAGCTCGTCCGCCGCGACCGCGGCGGCATCGGCCCGGTATGCCTCCGGATCGGTCACCTGCTCCGCGATCGCGAGCTGGTGCGCGGCGAAGTCGTCGCCGGGGAGCAGCTCCCCAAAAGTGTCGACGACGAGCCGGCGGGCGCGCTCGTTCGTCACCAGCTCGCGGCCGTCTCGGTCGACGACGACGATCGCCTCGCAGGTCGCGTCGAGCACGGCTCGGTGCAGCGTCGTCAACTGGCGGAGCTCGATCGCGGCCATGGCCGCGCCGGCGATGTCGCGCAGGACGGCGACGTCCTCGTCGGACCAGGAACGCGGAGCGAAGTCAACCGCGGCGAGGGCGCCCAGAACGTGCCCCTCGGAGGTCATCAGCGGCACGCCCACGTAGGCGACGATGCCCGATTCGATCAGAGCGGGGTTCGCGCGCACGAGCTCGTCGTCGGCGGCTTCGACCACAATCGGCTCACGGTTCTCGACGACATGCCGGGCGAACGAATGCGAGAGTGGCGCCTCGCCGGGCCAACGGTCGTGCTTCCCGCAGCAGCTCTTGACGAACTGCCGGTCCTCGTCCACGAGCGTGAGCGCGGCGACGGGAGCGCGGAGCGCACGCACGGCGAGCCGCGTCAGGCGGTCGAACGACTCCTCGGTCGGCGTGTCCAGAAGTGCGAGGCGGCGGAGCGCGGCGAGGCGCGACGGGCTCCGGATCGCAGTAGGGCCCACCGGGCGATCATACGGCGCCCGGCCGGCAGGCCTGTCCCCCGCCTGGGGCGCGGATCAACCGGCGGCGATGGCGGTGAGCGCGACGTGCAGGTCACGCGCGGCGAACGGCTTGGTCAGGAACGCGGCCACCCCGAGCGAGCGCGCCCGCTCGGCGCCGCCTTCGCTGGCGGTGACGACGATGATCGGGACCCCGGCCGTCGCCGGCTCCGCCCGCAGCCGCTCGATCAGCTCCCAGCCGTCCGCGCCCCCCGGCAGCGCGATATCGACGCAGACCAGGCCCGGAGGGTCCTCCAGGGCCAGAGCGAACGCGGAGTCGGCGTCCACCGCCGCCGCTACCTCCCAACCGTCCGAGACGAGATGCTCCGACAAGAGCGCCATCGCCGGCGGCTCGTCCTCGACGACGAGGACCCGCGGCCGACCCTGACCCGCCCCCCGCACCGCCGCAGGCAACTCGAACCAGAACGTCGAGCCCTGGCCCTCCACGCTGTCGAAGCCGATCCGGCCGCCGTGCGCCTCGACGATCTCGCGCGAGAGCGCGAGCCCGAGGCCCGTCCCGCCGATCTCACGCGTGTCCGACGAGTCGACCCGGAAGAACTTCTGGAAGATCTGGCTGCGCTGCTCGACCGGGATCCCGAGGCCGTCGTCCGTGACCGCGACGGCCACGAACCCGTCCCGCTCCGACACGCCCACCCGGACGGTCCCGCCCGCCGGCGAGTACTTGACCGCATTCGAGCACAGGTTCCCCAGCACCTGGACGATCCGG
>DAISLG010000203.1:0-3308 GCA_036820565.1 Gaiellaceae bacterium
AGCTCGAGCACCTTCTTCGCGCGCGGGGTGAAGGGGATCTGGCCGGTCGTGACCTCGTCGCCCTGGCCGACGATCCGCGCGACCTGCGCGCGCACCTCCTCGACCGTGATGTCGAGCGACTCGAGCACGCGCGCGGCGAGACCCTCCTCCTCGCGGAGCAGGCCGAGCAGGATGTGCTCGGTGCCGATGTAGTTGTGCTTGAGCGCGCGCGCCTCGTCCTGGGCGAGTACCACGACCTGGCGGGCCCGCTCGGTGAATCGCTCGAACATGACCCCATCGTACCCAACAGGTCGGGGGCTACACCGGGCCGGCCCGGTTCTTGGCGGAACCGGCACCGCAGGCCGTAACCTGGCGGGGCGCAGCCGCGTTGGAGCAGCAGGACGCAGCACACGCTGCGGGAGACGAGAGAAGGAAGACGGGGGCCACGCTTTGAGCACGCAGGTTCACGAGAACGTCGCGGCGCTGCCGATCGTCAGCCTCGACGACGTCGCGCGGCGCACGGTGCTCGGGAAGCGCTCCGCCACGATGCTCGCCGCGGGCGGGCGCTTCGGCGTGATCTGGCTCCCGGTCTACGCGCTCCTGACGAGCCGCGTCCCCACCCTCGGGCAGGCGCTGCTGATCTCGACGGCGCTCTCCACGATCTGGTTCGTCGCGCTGCGGAGCGCGTTCGGCGCGGCCCGGCTGACGCTGCTCTCGCTCGGCCCGACGGTCGCTGCGGCGATCGGCACGCTGACCGGCTTCGTTGCCGTCTCGGCCGCGGGGCTGTGGACGGGCTTCCACCTCTCGCCACTCGTCGAGCTGGAGATGGCGGGCGCGATCCTGCTCTTCTCGGCGATCTGGGAGAGCGTCGTCCACCGAAGCATCGCCGGGCGTCGCTCCGTGCTCGTGGTCAGCGGCGAGGAGAACTCGACCGACCTCGTGGCGGAGCTCCGGAGGGACGGGCCGTTCGAGCTCGTCGGCCTGGTCGACGACGAATACCTGGAGGTGCTCCCGCTGTTGATCGAGCGCACCCGCCCGGACATCATCGTTCTCGGCACCGGCGACAACCGGCCCGAGGCGTTCGAGTACCTGCTCGACACCGCGGGCTACGGCTTCAAGGTCGTCGGCGTCCCCGAGTTCTACGAGCACGCGTTCGGCCGCGTGCCGGTCGAGACGCTCACCCCGGCCTGGTTCATGAACGTGCTCCACCTCTACCGGCGCCCCTACGGACGGTTCGCGAAGCGGGCGTTCGACGTCGCGGTCGCCACGACCGGGCTGCTCCTCACCGGCTGGCTCTTCCCGATCCTCTGGCTGCTCGTCAAGCGCACGCCGGGCCCCGCGATCTTCAGGCAGGTCCGCCTCGGCGAGGGCGGCGAGCGGTTCACGATCTACAAGTTCCGGAGCATGCGCCAGGACGCGGAGGCCGACGGCCGGGCGGTCTGGGCGAGCGAGCGCGACCCGCGGATCACGGCGCTCGGCCGGATCATGCGCAAGACGCGCCTCGACGAGCTGCCCCAGATCTGGAACGTCCTCCACGGCGACATGTCGATCGTCGGCCCGCGCCCGGAGCGCCCCGAGTTCCTCGACGAGCTGCGGGACACGGTTCCCTTCTGGACGCGCCGCCACCTCGTCAAGCCCGGGATCACGGGCTGGGCACAGGTTCGCCGCGGCTACACCGCCGACGCCGAGGGCACCGCCGACAAGCTCTCGTACGACCTCTGGTACCTCCGGCACCGCAGCCTCGTGCTCGACCTCGCGATCTGCGTCAAGACGTTCTCCACCCTCGTCTCCGGGTCGGGTGCGCGGTGAGACGCGTCTCGGCGCTCACGCTGCTCGTCCTCGGCGAGTCGGTGCTCGCCTCGCTCGGGCCGTCCGTGGCGGCGCCGCCCGCCTTCGCGGCGTTCCTCGCCGCGGGCCTGATGCTGGCCTGGCCGCCACGGCGGGCCGGCGAGCGCGCACGCTAGGAGATGCCCGCGATATCGTCGGGCGGTGAGCACGTCCCTGTCCCCGGGAGCCGGCCCGCGCGACTTCCTCGGAATCGTCCGCCGGCAATGGGCGCTCGTCGTCCTCGCAGTCGTCCTCGCGGCCGCCGCCGCGCTCGCGCTCACGGCTGTGCGGGCACAGACCTACCGCGCCGAGGCCTCGATCGTCATCGCGCAGAAGAACGCCGCGGCGAACCCGGCGACGGTCGCGACGATGGCCGACCTGGTGCGGAGCGACATCGTCGCGCGCAACGTGATCGACCGGCTCCACCTGACCGGGGTCTCGCCCGGGACCGTCCTCGACCGCCTCCACATCTCGGTCGAGCACGACTCCTCGGTGATCCGGATCGGCGTCGACTGGACGGACACGACCCGCGCGACCCAGATCGCACAGGAGCTCTCGCTCATCTTCCCGCAGCTCGTCCGCGAGCGCTTCGGCACGCAGCTCCAGGCCTCGGTCTTCGATCCGCCGCACGTGCTGCCGGGCACGTCGTCGCCGCACCCTGCCCACGACGTCGCACTCGGCGCCGTCCTCGGGCTCGGGGTCGGACTGCTGCTCGCGCTGCTGCGGGACGGGCGCGGAGGCCGGACGCGGTCGCGCGCGGAGCTCGAGCAGGCACTCGGCGCGCCCGTCGTGGCGGAGCGGGGCGACCCCGACGCGGCCATCGCCGCGCTCGGTTCGCGCAGGATCCCGGTGCTCGGCGTTGCCGGCGACGGCGCCCCGGAGTTCGCGGCGGCCCTCGCCAGGGCTTTCGGCCGTGCCGGCTCACGCCCGGCTCTGGTGGACGCCTCCGGGTCGTGCGACCCGGGCGACGGCGACCCGTTCGAGCTCGTGCGGAGCGAGGCGGGCGGGCTGGGCGCGACGCTCGACGGGCTGACGGCGCGGTTCGCGCAGATCGTCGCAGTCGGCGACGCGGACGAACTCGCACCCTGCGTGGACGGCTACCTCGTCGTCGTCGGGCCGAAGGGCCTCGATCCGGCGCGGGCCGCGGCGCTTCGCGGGCCCCTGCTCGTCGGCGTCGTCCTCGCCTAGATGCCCGCCTTCCTCGCCGCCGCGGCGAGGTACGGATCGTGCGGGTCGAGCGCCAGCGCGCGGCGGAGACGCTCGCGGCCCTCCTCCCTGCGGCCGGCGTTGTAGAGCGTCGCGGCGAGGAAGTACTGGATCGCGACGTTGCGGGGCTCCTTCGCCGCGGCGCGCTCGAGCGGAGGGATGCGCTCGCCGGCGTCGTGCGCTAGCCGGGCCTCGGCGAGGAGCGGGTCGGCTGAGACCGGGTCGAGGCGCCTAGCCCAGCGGAGCTCCCCGGCCGCGGCGGGCGGGCCGACGGCCGCGGCCCGGTTCGTCAGCCT
>DAISLG010000203.1:3318-4096 GCA_036820565.1 Gaiellaceae bacterium
GAGCGCTGATGTTCCTGCTCGTGCTCGCGCACGTGCGCACGCGCCCCGGCCGGGTTCGTCAGCCTCGCCGAGATCCAGACGGGCGCGAAGGCGAGCGCCGCGACCGCGATCGCGGCCGCGGCGCCCGCGCGCGCGACCCGCGGGGCGACGGCGCCGTCGTCGTCGCGCGCCGCCGCGAGCCCGAGCAGCCCGAACAGCAGGATCCCGCAGGCGGGAAACGTCCAGATCCAGTCGACGGACGCGTGCGCGAGCCAGCCGGCCGAGGCGGCCAGCGCCGCGATCGCGGGCGCCTTCCGGCGCCGCGCCTGCCGGCCCACGACGACGAGCGCCGTTCCGAGCGCGCCCGCCAGCAGGGCGAAGCCGACGATCCCGTCCTCCGCGAGCACCTCGAGCGGAAGCGAGTGGGCCCGCGCGGGCGCCTCGTCGCTCCGCCGGTGGGCGAGATACGCCGCCTTGAAGCCGCGCGCGCCGATCCCGGCGACGGGGTGGCGCTCGAACTCGCCGAGCGCGACGCGCCAGAAGTCGTAGCGGTTCGAGCCGACCTGGAGGAGGTGCGTCGTCTCGGTGGCCTCGTGCCGCGGCCGGTGCTTGAACGACCGCCACTGGTCGCCGAGGAAGTGGGAGGGCCGGTCGACGGTCGCGACGAAGGCTGCTGCTCCGGCGACCGCGGCGACCGCGAGGGCGGCGACGGCCAGGCGGCCGGCGAGCCGCTGGGCGCGCGGCCTCACGTCGACGCGCCGGTCGAGCAGCGCGTAGGCGGCGCCGAGCACCGTTCCGG
>DAISLG010000204.1:0-4058 GCA_036820565.1 Gaiellaceae bacterium
CCTAGCGGCGCTCTCGCCTACTACCGCGGCGGGCTGCACGACTGGCAGACCCTCGGCCTTCCCGTCGAGGCGGGCTCCGCGGAGTCCGAGGCGAGCGAAGCATAGTGCTCAACCGCCGGTCGCCGCCTCGAGCGTGGCCGTGAAGTCGCCCTTCCGCACCAGCTTCAGCCCGAGCGCCCTCGCCTTCCTCTGCTTCGTCCCGTCGTCGTCGCCGGTGTGCAGGAGCACGCGCGTGTCGGGGAGCGAGGCGGCGATCGCCTCCGCCGCGGCGAACCCGTCCATGCCGGGCATCTCGACGTCGAGCACGACGAGGTCGGGGGCGTGCCGCTGCGCCAGGTCGACCGCTTCCGTCCCGTCCGCCGCCACGCCGACGAGGTCGAACTCGGGGACGAGCAGGACGAGCGCCTGGAGCAGCAGCCGGGTCGGCTCATCGTCGTCCGCGATCACGAGGCGCGTTCGTTGGATCATCGTCGTCCTCCAGAGGGAGCTCTCATCGCCGGCGACGCGGCTGCGCCGGCCATTCGCTCGACCTGCTTGCTGAGGACGGGCTGCGGTGAGACGCCGGCAGCTGAGGCGCCTCGCCTCGAGTGTAGGCGGATTTGAAGCCGCTGCCTAGCCCTGCCTATAATGGAACATGGCCGCGGTTGGACCGCCGACCCTCCGGGTGTTGATCGCCAACGAGCGGTCCGACCGGCTCGCGCTCCTCGCCAAGGTGGTCGCCGGGCTCGGGCACGAGGTCGTCGCGAGCTCCGTCGAGGTGACGGAGGTGGCCGCGCTGACCGCCGCTGAGCAACCCGACGTCGCGCTCGTCGGGCTCGGGCTCTCCTCGGAGCACGCGCTCGACCTGATCGGCCAGATCGTCAGCGAGGCGACGTGCCCCGTGATCGCGCTCCTGAGCGCGCGAGACCCGGCGTACGTTCACGAAGCCGCACGCCGGGGCGTCTTCGCCTACATCGTCGACACGAGCCCCGAGGAGCTCCAGAGCGCGATCGACATCACGCTCGAGCGCTTCGCCGAGTACCACGGCCTCCAGGGGGCGTTCGGCCGGCGGGCGGTGATCGAGCAGGCGAAGGGGATTCTGATGGCCACGCACGGCGTCGACTCCGATCGTGCCTTCGAGCTGCTCCGGAGCCGCTCGCAGAACACGGGCCGTAAGCTCGCCGAGATCGGGACGGCGGTCGTCGAGAGTCACCTGCTGCTGCTCTCGGCGCCACCCGATCCCGCGAAGGTCTAGAGCTCGGCCGCGAGTGCTGCGGCGAGCGTGTCGTGCACCGGCAGATGCCGGTCGAGGCCGGAGACGGCGAGCGCCCGGCGCGTCTCGGCCGCCGGGGCGGCGAGCAGGAAGCCGCGGCGGTTCGGCAGCTTCGCGCGCGCCTCGACGAGCACGCCGAGGGCGGTCGAGTCGACGAACTCGACGTCGCTCAGGTCGACGACGAGCCGGGTCGGCGCCCTGGCGACGACGTCGTCGAGCGCCGCGCGGATCTCGGCGGCGTTGTAGAGGTCGAGCTCGCCGCGGAGCCTGACGACGGTGGCGTCGCCGTCCTCCGTGATTCCCGCGACCGCGTCGCCGTTCATCGACATGCAGCGATTAGACCAGCCTCCTCTCCAGCAAGCAACCGGGGTCGACGTAGACTCGCCGCCGTGGAGCTCACGGAGTATCGCGACCGCTTCCCCATCCTCGCCGAGACGACCTACCTGATCAACCACTCGCTCGGCGCGATGCCGGCCGAGGCAGCGCACCGGCTGGAGCGGTACGCGCGCGAGTGGGCGACCCGCGGCGTGCGCGCGTGGGGCGAGGGCTGGTGGGAGACGCCGGTCACCGTCGGCGACCTCGTCGGCAAGATCGTCGGGGCCGCGCCGGGCCAGACCGTGATGCACCAGAACGTGACGGTCGCGGAGGCGGTTGTCCTCTCGTGCTTCGACTTCCGCGGCGAGCGCCGCCGGATCGTCTACGAGGAGGGCCTCTTCCCGAGCGTGCGCTACGTCTACCAGGCGCAGGCGCGAAACGGCGCCGAGATCGTCGTCTGCGCGGACGACGAGGCAGTCTGCGACGCGATCGACGAGCGGACGCTGCTCGTCCCGATCAGTCACGTCCTCTTCAAGACCGGCGAGATCCAGGACGTCGAGGCGGTGATCCGGCGGGCCCACGAGGTGGGTGCGCTCGTCGTGCTCGACTGCTACCAGTCCGCGGGCACGGTCCCGCTCGACGTGACCGCGCTCGACGTCGACTTCGCGGTCGGCGGCTCGGTCAAGTGGCTCTGCGGCGGCCCGGGCGCGGGCTGGCTCTACGTGCGGCCCGATCATGCGGCGCGGCTCGAGCCCGCCTTCGCCGGCTGGCAGGCCCACGCGCGGCCGTTCGACTTCGAGCCCCAGCTCGAGTACGCCGAGGGCGCGACGCGGTTCCTCAGTGGGACGCCGAACGTTCCCGCGCTCTACGCGGCGAGCGCCGGCTACGAGATCGTCGCCGAGGTGGGCGTCGACCGGATCCGCGAGCGGTCGATCGAGCTGACCGCGCTCCTGGTCGAGCTGATCGACGAGGCCGGCTTCGACCTGCAGAGCCCGCGCGACCCGAGCCGCCGCGGCGGCTCCGTCGTCTTCCGCGCTCCGGAGTTCGAGCGCGTGCATGCCGAGCTCGAGCGGCGCGGGATCATCTGCGATCACCGCCCGGACGTGGGGCTCCGCTTCGGGCCGCACTTCTTCAACACCGAGGACGAGCTCCGGTTTGCAATCGAGCAAACACGGGCGATCGCCGGGGCCTCTGCTACGTTGTGATCTACGGACGGCAATCCCGCCGCCCCGTGAGATTCGCTTCTCGGTTCCTCCAGGACTCTGAGCAGGTGAATCTCGAGTCCAAAGGAGTAGAACTTGTCACAGAAGACGTTCCGAGAGCTCGGCCTGTCCGCGCCCATCGCCGACTCGCTCGCGCGGCGCGCGATCGAGACGCCGTTCGAGATCCAGGCGCTCGTGATCCCGAACGCGATCGAGGGCCGGGACATCCTCGCGAAAAGCCCGACGGGCTCCGGCAAGACGCTCGCGTTCGCCGGCCCGATCGTCGAGCGGCTCGACTCGAGCGACCCGCTGCCCTCCGCTCTCATCCTCGTTCCCACCCGCGAGCTCGCGGCGCAGGTCGCCGCCGAGCTCGACGCGCTCGCGCCGCTGCACGACCTCAAGGTCGCAGCGGTCTACGGCGGCGTCTCGATCGGCGACCAGGGCAAGCGCGCGAAGGTCGCGCACATCCTCGTCGCCACCCCCGGCCGGCTCCAGGACCTCGCCGACCGGCGGCTCGTCAAGCTCGACGCGATCAAGATCCTCGTCCTCGACGAGGCCGACCGGATGCTCGACATGGGCTTCCAGCCGCAGGTCGACAAGATCGTCCGGATGCTCCCGAGGGACCGCCAGACGATGTTCTTCTCGGCCACGCTCGACGGCGAGGTCGGCCGGCTCGCTGACGCGTACACGAACGATCCCGCCTCGTTCGAGGCAGGCCTCCCGGGCGAGCTCGAGCGCGGCGAGGTCGAGCACAAGTTCGTGCCGGTCACCGCCGAGAACAAGCTCGAGACGCTCACCGGCCTGCTCGCCGGCGACCGCGGCCTCGCGCTCGTCTTCGTCCGCACCAAGCGCGGCGCCGACCGGCTCGTCTCCAAGCTCAAGCGCGAGGGCGTCAACGCCGTCGCGATGCACGGCGACATGACCCAGGCCGCCCGCGAGAAGGCGCTCTCCCGCTTCGAGTCGGGCGAGGCCGACACGCTGATCGCGACAGACGTCGCCGCGCGGGGCCTCGACCTCGACCTCTCGCACGTGATCAACTTCGACCCGCCCGAGGACAACAAGGACTACGTCCACCGCGTCGGCCGCACCGGCCGCGCCGGGCGCAGCGGCATCGGGATCACGCTCGTCCTCCCGGAGCAGCAGGCGGAGGTCAGTCGCGTCGCCTCGCGCCTCGGCCATCGCGAGAGCTTCGAGGCCGAGGGGATGACGACCGCGCCGCAGCGGCTCGTCTACAACGGCTCGCGCCGGAACCGCTCCAAGTGGGGCCCCGTGCGCCAGCGCCGCAAGGT
>DAISLG010000205.1:0-4057 GCA_036820565.1 Gaiellaceae bacterium
GTAGCCCTCGGACGCGAGCGCGTCCCAGAGCTCCGTCGTCTTCTCGCCCTTGCGGGTCTTCTCCTTGAAGTAGTCCTGGCCGAAGCGCGACGCGATCGACCGCACCGTCTCGCGGAGGAGTCCCCGCTCGGGCGTCTCGGCGAAGTCCACGAGCTGAGCGTACGCGCCGCGCGCAGGTTTTTCCAGGTCAGGAACGGGACGAACGTCGCGAGGTCGACCAGCGCGGTCAGACCCATTACGCTCAGGACCAGATGGTGCTCGCGCCGCCGCCGTTCGTCGCGACCGTCTCTCCGGTCAGCGTCTTCGAGCTCGGTTCGTCGTACCGGCCCGGCTGCCCGGTCGGGCCCGCGGCGCTGCGGCGCGTGCGGCTGCGCTTCCGGGGTTTCGACGGAGCGGCGCACACGGGCTCGATCGTCGTCGGCGCCGGTGTCGCCCGCGACGTCGTGACCGTGTTCCGGACGCTCTACCTCGCCGGATTCCCGATTCGCCGGCTCGACCCGATCGACCGCTTCCACGGCAGCGACGACGCCTCGATGGCGGCCGACAACACCTCCGGCTTCAACTGCCGTGCGGCCGTCGCACCCGGGCCGCGGCGCTGGTCGGCTCACGCGTACGGGACGGCGATCGACGTCAACCCGGTCGAGAACCCGTACGTCGAAGGCGGTGTCGTCCGGCCGCGGGCCGGGACCGCGTACGTGGACCGGTCGAGGCGCCGCCGCGGGATGGCCGTGCCGGGCGGGACGCTCGTCCGCGCCTTCGCCGCCGTGGGCTGGCGCTGGGGCGGGCGCTGGACCTCGACGCCGGACTACCAGCACTTCTCTGCCGGCGGCGGCTAGCTCAGACCGGCTCGACCGACCCGTTGGCCTGTGACCGGAGCGCCGCCGTGAACAGGCGGTGGGTCGCCGCGGCCTCGGCCGGCGTCGCGCAGTGGAACGGCTGCCCCATCCCGTCCCGCCCGTGCGCGAGCTCGTCGAGGAAGGCGGCCCACATCTGGAGGATCGCGTCCGAGAAGCCGAACTCGAAGATCGCGCCCGTGATCGTGGGGTAGGCCGAGACCGAGCCGAGATCGACGACCTGCCACGCCTGCGGGCCGCCCGGCTCGTACGTCATCGTGCGCAGCGTCTTCGGCAGCTTCGTCGTGTACGCGATCGACCCCCCGGTGCCGTCGATCTCGATCGTCCAGGTGTTCGTCTCGCCGGGCGCGATCCGCTTCGTCTCGATCCGGAGCGGAAACGGCCGTCCCTCGTCCTCGGCCTCGCAGAGGAGCACGGCGTTGTCCCACGTGTCGCACGGAACGGGCTCGCCGCCCGGGCCGGGGCGCTCGGCGACGACGTTCGAGAGGATCGCGCGCACGTTCCGGGGCTCCCAGCCGGCGCGCAGCGGCAGGTGGAGCGCGTGCATGCCGAGGTCGCCCATGCAGCCGTACTCGCCGTTCCACTCTGCGATCCGCTTCCAGTTCGACGCCTTGTTCGGATCGAGGTCGCTCGAGTGGAGGAAGAGCGAACGCACCTCGAGCACGCGGCCGAAGCGGCGCTCGCGGACGAAGCGCGCCACCTCCTGGCCGCCCGGGTAGAACGGCAGCTCCGAGGAGCAGGAGACGTGCAGCTCGGGGCGCGCGGCGATCGCACGGTTGATCGCGTCGTTCGCGGCGAGGTCGATCCCGAACGGCTTCTCGCCGAGCAGGTGCTTGCCGGCCTCGAGCGCCGCGACGTAGATCTCCTCGTGCAGCCGGTGCGGCACGGCGCAGTAGACGGCGTCGACCGAGTCGTCGGAGAGCAGCTCGCGGTAGTCGGCGACGAGGCGCGGGGCCGGGCGGAGCCGCTCGTACCAGGAGAGGACCTCCGGGCTCGTGTCGCAGACGGCGACGAGCTCCGGGCGCACGCCGATGTCGGCGAGATGGATCCAGCGGGCGGCCGCGCTCGCGAACTCGCGGCCCATCAGGCCTCCGCCGACGACGCCGAAGCGGACGACCCGCTCAGGCATGGACGATCTCCATCAGGCGCCGCGTGATCCCCGCCGGATCGGGGTGCTGGATCACGTTGCGCCCGTAGACGATCCCTGCGGCGCCGAGCCGGATCACCTCCGCGGTGCGGTGCAGGATCTCCTCCTCCGACGCCCGCCCGCCGCCCCGGACGAGCAGCGGCCGCGGGCCGGCGGTGGCGATCACGTCGGCGTAGTCGGGGAGGTCGTCGGTCGGGTCGGCCTTGATCACGTCGGCACCGAGCTCGACCGCCTGCCGGACGAGTGGCACGATCTTCTCCGGGTCGCCGTCGGAGCCGTAGCCCCGTTCGCCCGGCTTGAACACGAGCGGCTCGACCATCAGCGGCATCCCCACCGGGTCGCAGGCGGCACGCAGCGCGGCGACGTTCCTCACGCACTGGTGCAGGAGCTCCGGCTCGCCCGGCAGCAGCAGCAGGTTGACGACGACGCAGGCCGCGTCGAGCCGCAGCGCCTGCTCGACCGCGCCGGCGACGAGCTCCGAGTAGAGGTGTCGCGCCGGCTCCGGGCCGTAGACGTTCGCGACGTCCGTGCGCAGCACGAGCGCCGGCTTCGGGCCGGGGAGGCGCTGGAGCAGCGGCGCCTGCCCGGGCGAGAGCTGGATCGCGTCGGGAGCGGCGTCGACGAGCGTCGCGATCGCCGCCTCGACGTCCTCGATCCCGGCGAGGAAGGAGCCCTCGCCGAAGAAGCCGTGGTCGATCGCGACGTCGAAGCACCTGCCGTCGGCTGCGAAGAGCCGGTTCATGCGCGCGTTCATCGTTCCTCCAGTCCTGCGAGCCGAAGTGTCCGGGTCAGGTCGCCGACGCCCTCGAAGGCGCCGACCGCGGTCGTCGCGAGCGCACCCGCGGCGTTGGCGAACCGTGCGCAGCGCTCGAGCGGCCAGCCCGCGAGCTTGCCGTAGAGGAAGCCGGCGGCGAAGGCGTCGCCGGCGCCGGTGCCGTCGACGGCCTCGACGCGGCAACCGGGGACGTGGCCCTCGAAGCCGTCGGCGGAGACGTAGCAGCCGTCCCCGCCCAGCGTGACGGCGGCCTCGCGCGCGCCGAGCTCACGTAGCCGGCCGGCCGCACGAGCCGGGTCGCGCTCGCCGGTGATCGCCTCCGCCTCGGGGAGACCCGGCGTGACGAGGTCGCAGTGAGCAAGCGCCGGCAGTACGCGCTCCCAGCGGCCGCTCGCGTCGAAGACCGTGTCGAGCGAGGTCTGGATCCCGCGCCGCCGCGCCTCGGCGAGCACGGCCGCCACCGGCTCGCCGTCGAGCGCGTCGAGCACGAGCGTGCCGGCGAGATGGAGCGCGCGGCCCGCATAGGCCGTCTCCTCCAGCTCTTCCGCACGGAGGGCCGCGTTCGCGCCGGGAACGTGCAGGAACGTGCGCTCGCCCGCCGAGTCGACGAGCGCGACGCTGGCCGAGGTGGGCACGGACGGGTCGCGCAGCACCCCGTCCGCGTCGACGCCCCGCTCCTCGAGCAGCGCGAGCACGAAGTCTCCGAGCGGATCGGCGCCGACCTTGCCGACCGCCGCTGCCGCCAGTCCGAGCCGAGCGAGCGCGCTCGACGTGTTGAGCGCGCAGCCGCCGCCGCGCAGGTCGATCGAGTCGACGAGCGCAAGCGTGCCGGGTGCGGGCAGCGCGTCGACCGGGCGCGCGAGCACGTCGGCGACGAGGATCCCGAGACAGACGACGTCGGTCACAGCGCGTCGATCGCCCCGAACGCCTCGGTCGTGCGCGCCGCGAGCTCGACCGCGCGCGGGAGGGCGGCCGCCGCTGCCGCCGGGTCGTAGCCCGAACCGACGAGCGCGGCGAGCACGACTCCGAGCAGCGCGTCGCCTGCCCCGGTCGTGTCCACCACGACGGCGGGCACGCCGGGAGCCTCCGCGCTCGCCTCGCCGCGGAGCAGCGCCCCCTGCGCGCCGAGCGTCACGAGCGCGAGCCGGCAGCCCAGCCCGCACACCGCCTCGGCCGCGCGGGCCGGGTCGGCCTCGCCGGTCAGGAGCCGCGCCTCGTCCGCGTTCACCTTCACGAGCAGCGCACTCTCGCACACCGCCCGCGCCACCTCGGCGGCCTCGC
>DAISLG010000206.1:0-4047 GCA_036820565.1 Gaiellaceae bacterium
GAGGCATCGCCCTCTCCTCTCCGGCGAGGGGGGATCGCTAAACGCGGGCTACTTCTTGTCCTGCTTGTCCTTGCCGTTGTCCTTGTCCTTGTCCTTGCCGTTGTCCTTGTCCTTGTCCTTGTCCTTGCCGTTGTCGGAGGCGGCCGGCGGCAGCTCGACCGCGGGGACGGGGACGGGGACGGGCGCGGGCGCGGGAGTGGGCGCCTCGAGCGGGATCAGGACGGCGACAGGTGCCGAAGCCGGCGCGGGAGCTGGCTTGGGCGCCGGTGCAGGCGTCGCCACCGGCGTCGGCTCCGGGGCGGGCGGAGGCGTCGGAGTCTGTGCCGGCGGTGTCACGGGCGTGGGCGTGGGCGGGGGCGGGGTCACGGGCACCGACGTGGGCGCCGGTGCCCGAGGAGCACGTGTCACGACGATCGGAGCCGACCGCGAGACGATCGCAGGCGCACGGCGGGCGGGGGCGCTCGCGGCGGCACGCGGAGCCGCGGGGGCCGGCCGGGTCGGGCGGGCGGCGACCCGGCGGACGATCCGGGGCGATTCGGGGCGAAGCGGGATCGCCTGGACCGAGCTGCGGCCGCCGGCGGGCGGGAGGGCGAGGCCGGCCATGGACTCCCGTCCGGGCGCAAGCAGGTGTTGCGGGAGGACGAGCAGTCCCACCAGACCGGCAGTCAGAAGCGCCCCCGTCGTGGTCTGGCTGAGCTTCGGACTCATGCGGCTCTCCGATTTCGCCGACAACGATTGGTAGGAGTATCGGCAGCCGCTCCCGTACCTTTAATAGGTAGTCGTCGCGATGGGAAGCTTCAAGCTCAAGCTCGTTCTGTACTTCGTCCTACTGGCGCTGCTCCCGCTCGCGACCGCTTTCTGGGGGTTCGACTCGCTCGCGCGGCGCAGCGAGACGCGGCGCGTCGACGCCCGACTCCAGGCGGGTCTGCGCGCCTCGCTGAACGCCTACGCGGACACCCTCCTCACGGCGGGCAAGACCGCGACGAGGCTCGCCCGCGACCCCGGCCTCCAACACGCTCTCCGCGCGAGCGACGGCCACACCCTCGGTACGTACGCCCGTGCGAACCCGGGCCTCCGCTTCGTCGTCCACGGCCGGCGGATCGGCGCTGCGCCGCGCATCTCGGCCGACCGCGTGGTCGCGGTGCTCGGCGAGAAGCGCGTCCTCGGCCAGGTGGTGATGTCTGTGCCGTTCGACACGGCTCTGCTCGAGCACGTCCGCGGCCGCTCCGGGCTCGATCCGGACGACACTCTCGTCCTGCTCCGCCGCCACGCGATCCTGCTCGGGCCGGCGCCGCTGCTCGGTGCGCCGGTCGCGCTCCCGCCGGGACGGACGGGCGTCGTGCGGATCGAAGGCGTCTCCTACCGCGCGCTCGGCGCCGTCGAGCTGGCCGAGCCGAAGGGTGTCGCGTTCGCCGTGCTCACCCCGCAGTCCGCCATCTCGACGGCCGCGCGCCGCTCCGAAGGGAGGATCGTGTTCGGCCTGCTCGCGTCGCTCGTCTTCATCGGACTCGTCGCGTACCTCCTCAGCCGCTCGATCGTCGTCAATCTCAGCCGCCTGTCGAGCGCCGCGAACGCGATCGCCCGCGGCAGCCTCCGCGAGCGCGTCGAGGTGCGCGGCCGCGACGAGTTCGCCGAGCTCGGGCGCGCGTTCAACGACATGGCGGGCCAGCTCGAGTCGCGGATGGTCGAGCTCGAGGCGGAGCGGGAGCGCCTGCGCGAGTCGACGGCGCGCTTCGGGATCGCGCTCGCGGCCAGCCACGACATCGACCAGCTGCTCGACGTCGTCGTCGAGACGGCTGTCGAGGCGGCGGACGCCTACGGCGGGATGGTGATCGTCGACGGTGAGGAGCTCGCGCGGGCGGGCGACCCCGAGTCGGGTCTCCAGCGGATCGAGCTGCCGCTCGTCGCGGGCCGGACGAGCTTCGGCTCGCTCGTCCTGACCGGGCCGGGCTTCGACCGCGACCAGCGCGAGGCCGCGACGATGCTCGCGGCGCACGCCACGATCGCCCTCGAGAACGCCCGGCTGCACGGGATCGTCGAGCGGCAGGCCCTCGTCGACGGACTCACCGGTCTCGCCAACCGCCGCGCCGCGGACGACGCGCTGCGCGCCGAGCTTCAGCGCGCGTCCCGCTTCGGGGGGGATCTCGCGCTCGTACTCGGCGACCTCGACCGGTTCAAGGCCGTCAACGACACGTTCGGGCATCCCTGCGGGGACGCGGTCCTGCGCGAGTTCGCGGACACGCTCCGCGAGACCGTGCGCGAGATCGACGTCGCCGCACGGTGGGGCGGCGAGGAGTTCGCGCTCGTCCTGCCCGGCACCGACCTGGCCGGCGCGGCGCGCCTCGCCGAACGCGCGCGCGACGCACTCGAATCGCGCCTCGTCCTCGCTCCCGACGGGACGCGCATAGCGATCACCGCGAGCTTCGGCGTGGCCGCGTTCCCGGATCGGAGCTCGGAGGACTCGCTCGTCGCGGCCGCCGACGCAGCGCTGTACGAGGCGAAGCGGACCGGCCGCAACCGGGTCGTGACCGCGCCCGAACCGGTCGGCCGGCGCTGAAACCCGGTAAAATCCGAACGTCACGAAAAGGAGGAACGCATGGCGGTCGAGTCACCCTCGTTGTTCGCACAGGTCATCCAGGATCACCTCGAGCTGAAGCGCCGCAACGCCGCGCTCGACTCGGAGCTCCCGCTCGATCGCTACATGACCGAGGACCCGTTCGACAACCATCCGCTGTTCAAGACGGAGGAGCAGGCCCGCGTCGAGGACACGATGGACGGCGAGGAGTCGATCATCGACACGCCGACGGCGCTCGACTGGCCGACGACCGAGGACACGTTCATCGAGGATCCGATCGCGCCGGCCGCGCCAGCCGCCGCCGCGCCGGTCGAGGAGGAGCCGGCCGCCGAGCCCGACGCGCAGGAGGAGTCCGGCGAGAACCTCTGGTCGCGCTCCCGCGACTTCGACTGGGGCGACTAGCAGCCACGCCGGTCAGGGCTGGCTGAGCCGGTCCCACAGGTTCTGGAGGATCCGCCGGATCGGCCAGATCGTCGCCGAGCCGCCGAAGTCCATCGCCCCCGCCGCGAAGACCTTCGCCCCCGCCGCCGTCTCGTAGTAGGTCATCTGCGCCGAGATGCCGGGGCCGAACAGGTTCGGGATCTCGGCGAGCACCTGCGTCTGCGGAGGCGAGTCGGGCGTGGTGGCGTCGATCTCGATGCCGTAGCCGCCGACGAACTCGCCGAACGTGCTGTCGTCGACGAGGCCGGTCTTGTCCCAGAGCCAGGGCGTCGCCGCCGCGTTCTTCACGACGAAGAGGCCCTGGAGGCGGCCGTCGTCGTTCGCCCGATACTGGACGCCGAGGAGCGCCGCCTCGGGCCGTCCGAGCTGCCGCCACTGGCCGGCGCGCCGCAGCACCTGGCCCGCCTTGCGCACGCGCCAGAAGAAGTTGTTCGCCGAGAGGAACGCGAGGTTGCCGCCGGCGTCGCGATAGCGCTGGATCAGGTCGTACTCCTGCTCGGTCACGTACTCCTCGTGCCCGGGGAAGACGATCAGGTCGTACGCGCTCGCGAGCTCGTCGCCGCTGCCGACGAGCGCGAGGTCGGAGTCGGACAGGTAGTCGACGCTCTTCCCCGTCCATGCGAGCCAGTGCAGGAAGCCGAGGTCGTAGCGGTGGAAGCGGGGCGGGACGCCGCGGGTGATGTAGGGGCGCGAGAGGTCGACGGTCTGGTTCGGCGGCCCGGCGTACCAGGTGTCGCCCCAGCCGTCCGCGTTCGCGTCGTAGAAGTTGTAGGCCTGCCACGTGTTCGTCGGCAGCACGACGGCGACGCGGTGGGTGCCGAAGAGCGACGGCCGCACGACGAACGGCGCGTAGCCGACCCGGCCGTCGTCGGCGGTCAGCTGGGCGTAGTAGAGGCCGGACTCCCAGGCGCCGACGCGGAAGCGCACGACTTGCGGTGCGCTCGCCCGGGAGCTCCAGTCGATCTGCACGGGCTTGTCGCCCACCTCGACGCCGTTCATCACGTTGTCGGCGTAGGTCGGCACGGCCTCGG
>DAISLG010000207.1:0-3985 GCA_036820565.1 Gaiellaceae bacterium
ACTCCTGGCAAATGCAGAGGGCGCTCGCGGTGGCACGGTCGATCGAGGAAGAGCTTCGTGGCGTCGCGAGACGTCACGGGGATCGGCGGCCCCACCGGTTCAGACGTGCCTGCATCTGGGTCGCCTTTGCGCTCTGGGCGATCGTCGTCGCAGCGATGGCGCGGCGCCGCGCTTGCGGGTGGCGAGCTTCGACTCATTTAGGATCCAAGAATGGAACATTCCGGTATCCAGCCTCGTCGCCGAGACAGAGCCGGCGGTTGCCCCCGTAGAGCAGTGCGGGGCGGCCGGGCCGGCACTGGAAGCCGGGCTGCTCACGAGCGCGGAGCTCGCCGAGTGCACGTGTCCCGACCTTTGCGAGCGCGCCCACGGCAATGACTGAGGGGAGGGAACAGGTGACGGTCGAACAGCACGGCCCGCAGGCGGACGCGCGGTACGAAGATGCGCGCTGGGACGGCATCCGGCGCCCGTACACCCACGAGGACGTCGAGCGCCTGCGCGGCACGGTCAGGATCGAGCACACGCTCGCCCGGCTGGGCGCAGAGCGGCTCTGGCGCCTGATGGACGAGCAGCCGTACGTGCGCGCGCTCGGGGCGCTCACCGGCGGCCAGGCCGTCCAGGCGGTGAAGGCCGGGCTCGATGCGATCTACGTCTCGGGCTGGCAGGTCGCCGCGGACGCCAACCTCGTCGGCCACACGTATCCCGACCAGAGCCTCTACCCGGCGAACAGCGCGCCGGCGCTCGTGCGCCGGATCAACAACGCGCTCCTGCGGGCGGACCAGGTCCACCACGCGGAAGGCGCGCCGGGCCCGCACTGGCTCGCGCCCGTGCTCGCCGACGCCGAGGCGGGCTTCGGCGGCCCCCTCAACGCCTACGAGCTGATGAAGGCGATGATCGAGGCGGGAGCTGCGGGCGTCCACTTCGAGGACCAGCTCTCGTCCGAGAAGAAGTGCGGCCACCTCGGCGGCAAGGTGCTCGTCCCGACGAGCCACTTCGTCCGCACGCTCGTGGCGGCGCGGCTCGCGGCCGACGTCGCCGACGTCCCGACGATCCTGGTCGCTCGGACCGACGCGCTGAGCGCCACGCTTCTGACGAGCGACGTCGACCCCGCCGACGAGGAGTTCCTCACGGGCGAGCGCACCAGCGAGGGTTTCTTCCGCGTGCGCGGCGGGCTCGAGCCGGTGATCGCCCGCTCCCTCGCCTATGCACCCTACGCCGACATGCTCTGGTGCGAGACCGCGACTCCCGACCTCGGAGAGGCCAGGGAGTTCGCCCAGGCGATCCACGAGCGCTTCCCCGGCAAACTCCTCACCTACAACTGCTCGCCCTCGTTCAACTGGCGGAAGCACCTCGACGACGAGCAGATCGCCCGCTTCCAGGACGAGCTGGGCGAGCTCGGCTACCGCTTCCAGTTCATCACCCTCGCCGGCTTCCACGCGCTGAACGAGTCGATGTTCGCGCTCGCGCGCGGATACGTGGAGCGCGGCATGCCGGCCTACGTGGAGCTGCAGGAGCGGGAGTTCGCGCTCGAAGAGGACGGATATGCGGCGACGCGCCACCAGCGCGAGGCGGGAGCCGGCTACTTCGACGCCCTGCTCGAGGCGATCTCCGGCGGCGAGAGCTCGACGCTCGCGCTCAGAGGCTCGACCGAGGAGGCGCAGTTCTCCGGCTCATGAGCACGATCTCGCTTCCCGAAGGCGTCGAGCTCGCAGGCGGCGGGCCCGAGTGGGTGCTCTCGCCGGAGGCGCTCTCGTTCGTGGCGCTGCTCCAGCGCGAGCTGGGGGGCCGCCGTGACGAGCTGCTCGCCCGCCGGCGGGAGCGGCTGGCGGAGCTCCGCGCCGGCGCGTCGCCGGCCTTGCTCGACTCCACACGTGACGTGCGCGAGGGAGACTGGCGCGTTGCCCCGGCACCCGCGGATCTCCGCGACCGCCGCGTCGAGATCACGGGCCCGGTCGAGCGGAAGATGATGATCAACGCGCTGAACTCCGGTGCGAGCGCCTTCATGGCCGACTTCGAGGACGCGTGCTCGCCGACGTGGCGCGACCTCCTCGACGGGCAGCAGAACCTGATCGACGCGGTGCGCGGGACGATCAAGCTCCAGACGGAGAAGAAGCTCTACACGCTGAACGACGAGACGGCGACGCTCCTCGTCCGCCCGCGCGGCTGGCACCTGCCCGAGCGACACGTGTTGGTCGACGGCCGTCCCGTGTCGGCGAGCCTCTTCGACTTCGGGCTCGCCTTCTTCCACAACGCGGCGGAGCTGCTCGACTGCGGCTCGGGGCCCTACTACTACTTGCCGAAGCTCGAGAGTCACCTCGAGGCGCGGCTCTGGAACGACGCCTTCTGCCTCGCCCAGGACGAGCTCGGGATCCCGCGCGGCTCGATCCGCGCCACGGTGCTGATCGAGACGGTGCTCGCGGCCTTCGAGATGGACGAGATCCTCTACGAGCTGCGCGAGCACTCCGGCGGCCTGAACGCCGGCCGCTGGGACTACATCTTCAGCCTGATCAAGAAACTTCACCACCGGCCGGAGTCCGTGCTCCCCGACCGGCCGCAGGTGACGATGGCAGTGCCGTTCATGCGGGCCTACACGGAGCTTCTCGTCAAGACCTGCCACCGGCGCGGGGCGCACGCGATCGGCGGCATGGCGGCGTTCATCCCAACGAAGGACCCGCAGACGAACGAGGTTGCGATCGCCAAGGTGCGGGAGGACAAGCTGCGTGAGTCGGGCGACGGCTTCGACGGCACCTGGGTCGCCCATCCGGGCCTCGTCCCGGTCGCGCGCGAGATCTTCGACGCCGAGCTCGGAGAGCGCCCGAACCAGCTCGAGCGGCTCCGCGAAGAGGTCGCCGTCGAGGCTGCCGACCTGCTCGACCTGCGGGTTCCCGACGGCGCGGTGACCGAGGACGGGCTGCGGCTGAACGTGCGCGTCGCAATCCAGTATCTCGCCTCCTGGCTCCGCGGTACGGGCGCGGCGGCGATCGAGAACCTGATGGAGGACGCCGCGACGGCGGAGATCTCACGCTCGCAGGTCTGGCAGTGGGTCGACGCAGGGATCTTCACGCGCGCGCGCGTGCGCGAGGTGGAGGAGGACGAGCTCGCACGACTCCGCGAGTCGCTCGGCGCCGACTACGACACCTCCCGGCTCGAGGAGGCGCGCAGGCTCTTCGAAGAGGTCGCGCTCGGCGACGAGCTGGTGGAGTTCCTGACGCTGCCGGGCTACGAGCGGCTGTGCGCCCTCCACGACGAGCGGTGAACGAGGCAGGCAACAAGGCCGACGAGATCGCGCTCGCGCTGGAGGAGGCGATCGTCTCGGGGCAGCTCGCGCCGGGGACGGTGCTCCGGCAGGAGCAGCTGTCGGAGCGCTATCAGGTCAGCCGTACTCCCATCCGCGAGGCGTTGCGCCCGTCGGGTACGTAAATCCATGCGTCAGTATGTGTGGTGACCTCAGCTCCACCTGTTCCTCGGCCACCGCCTAGCTGCGGCGGCGAGCGAACAACCACGCTGCGGTTTCGCGAGAAGTGGGTGTCAGGTGTCGCAATGCAACTGTCGTCTTTCCGCCAAAACGCGACAGCGACTCACTCTGTCGCGCTTCCACGAATGGGCGTCAGCGGTCAATCACCGGCGGTGGGGAGTATCGCCTTGGCTGGCGCGCGACGCGATCGACACGGTCCAGGGCGTCCCGATGAGTCGGTCGAGCCGATGCGTGCATCAGCTGGCCTGCCGTTGTTGGGACCGGTTTCAGTGTTTCGCGCCGTCTGGGCTGAGAAACGGGCGTGGAAGGCGGGCGACGTTTCTACGTTTTCGCGGCGTGGCTGCGCAGGGCGGGCTACGTTTCTACGATTTCGCGGGGTGGCTGCGCCGGGGTGGGCTACGTTTCTACGTTTTCGCGGGGTGGCTGCGCAGGGCGGGCTACGTTTCTACGTTTTTGCGGCGATGTGGCTGCGGCCCGCGACCGCCGCGCGGTAAGCGGCGAAGCTGATCGCCT
>DAISLG010000208.1:0-3926 GCA_036820565.1 Gaiellaceae bacterium
CGTGCAGACGATCGTCGCCGGGGCCGCCGAACTCGTGGTCGGCGCCCTTGCCGACCCAGATCACGTCGTTGCCGGGGCCGCCTTCGATCGTGTCGTTGCCGGGCCGGCCGCGCAGGACGTCGTTGCCCTCGCCGCCGCGGAGGGTGTCGTCGCCCTCGCCGCCGCGGACGAAGTCATCGCCGGGGCCCGCCTCGACGGTGTCGTTGCCCTTGCCGGCGTAGACCCGGTCGTTGCCCGCGAGAGCGGTGACGATGTCGTTGCCGCCGAGAGCGGCGATCACGTCGTCGCCGGGCGTGCCTGTGAGGACGTCGGCCTGGTCGGTGCCCCTGATCGGGGCGTCCGCGGCGACGGCCGTTCCGACGACGCCGAACAGTGCGAGGACCGTGAGGAAAATGAGGCTGCGCTTCATCGAGCTACCTCCTGGGTGGATGTCTCACTGTTCCCGGGCGGCGTGTGCGTATCGTTTTCAACCCATACGGATTCTGTTCGGGTCGGTAAAACGGCTTTTACAAAGCGGGCGGGTAGTACGCGCCCGGCGGCGTCGCGTCGACCGCCGTCCAGAACTGCTCGGCGGCGTCGCCCGGCCGCTCGAGCGCGAGCGCCTGGCGGCGGAAGTTCCAGCTCGCGGGACGGAGGCGCACCGCCTCCTCGAAGTGATGGTGGGCGCCGTCGAGGCCGCGCTCGTGCAGGTACGTCGCGAGGCGGAAGTGCGCGAGCGCGAGCGACTCGCCCGCATCCGGGAGCGGCTCGCGCAGCTCGTAGGCGCCCTCGCGCACCCACGCGCGCACCGCGTCCATGTACGCCATCCGCGTCTCGAGGAGCGCGGCGCGGCCCTCGTCGGAGAGCCTGCTCGTCTCGCGGTCGGTCTCGTCGCGCCATGCCTCACCTGCGCCGGCGATGTGCGTCGGCCGGGCGATCCTGCCCTCCTCGTCGATCCAGGCCGCGCTCGGAACGTTGACCATCCCGTACAGCTCCGCGACCTCGTGGCGCAGATCGATCAGCACCGGGTACGTCGGCCCGTACTTGCGGACGAGGGCGGCGGCCGCGTCAGGGTCGGCGTCGAGCGCGACCGAGACGACGGTGAAGCCGTCGAGCTCGTCGGCGAGCACCTGCCACACGGGCAGGTCGTGGCGGCAGCCTCACCACGAGGCCCAGCTGACGAGGAGCACCTTCCGCCCGCGCTGCTCCGAGAGCGAGTGGGGGACGCCGTCGACGTCCGGCAGCGTGAAGTCGGGCGCGTCGAGCGCGGCTGTCCGCCGGGGCTCGCCGAATGCCCAGACGTCGCCCTCGCGCGCGACCGGTTGGGCGAGCCGCGCGGCGAACGCCTCGAGGTCGACACGCCCGTCCTCGAGCGGGAAGGGCACGCAGACCTCGCCGCGGCAGAGCCCCTCCGGCTTCGCCTCCCAGCCGATCGCGGCCGGCTCGACGTGCAGCGTCGGCGTCTCGAACGGCTCGCGCGAGCCGTAGACGACCGTCAGCTCAGCCACTGCGCGATCCGCTCCGCGACCAGCTCGCCCTTCTCCTCCTGGAGGAAGTGGCCCGCACCCTCGATCGTCTCGGCCGGGCCGGCGCCGGGGATCCGCTCGGCCATCCGCTCCGCGTCGCGCGTCGAGAAGATCCGGTCGGAGTCGCTGAAGAGGACGAGCGCCGGCTTTTCCCAGTGGCGCAGGGCGTCCCGCACCGAGTTCATCTTCACCGCGCTCGGGTTCTCGAGCTCGACCGGCACGAGCTCCGGAAACATGACGACGCCGGTCCTCGACTCCGGCGTCGGGAAGGGCGCGTCGTAGGCGGCGGCGACGTCGGCGGGAAGCTCCGCGACGCAGCCGCTCTGGACGAGGCGGCTCGGGACGATGTCGAGATCGACCGAGCGCATCACCTCGCGGAAGCGCAGCCACTCTTCGCTCGGCGCCGCACCCGCGCCGACGCCCGTGTTCAGGATCGCGAGCCGGGCGACGCGCTCGGGATTCTCGACCGCGTAGCGCAGGCCGATCGGCCCGCCCCAGTCCTGGACGACGATCGTCATCCCCGTGAGCCCGAGCTGGTCGCAGAGCTCGCAGATCGACCCGTAGTGCCGGTCGTACGAGTACCAGCCGCGGTCGGTCGGCTTGTCGGAGCGGCCGAAGCCGTAGTAGTCGGGCGCGATCACGCGGCCCACCTCTGCGAGCCGCGGAATCATCTTCCGGTAGAGGAATCCCCAGGTCGGCTCGCCGTGCAGGAGCAGGATCGGGTCGCCGCCGCCCTCGTCGACGTAGTGCATCCGCAGCCCGTCCTGCTCGACGTAGTTCGGCGCGTACGTCCAGTCCGGCAGGCCGGCAAAGCGCTCGTCGGGTGTGCGGTACGCGGTCATCGCGAGCTAGCGGCGATCGCCGCGCCCCAGGCGATCGCGGCGAGGCCCCACCATACGCCGACGCTCCCGAGCTTGTGCGGGTAGAGGACGCAGACGAGGCCGAAGAGGACAGCTCCGGCGGCCGCGCTCCGAGCGGGGACCCTGGTGGGGAAGACGGACACGAGCGGGAGCGCTCGCCTCAGATTTGCCACGCGCCGTCCGCGATCAGCGGTACGCGCCGGCCCTTGGCGGTGATCCCGGTCGCCTCCAGCTCGTCGGAGCCGATCATCACGTCGAGGTGCATGCGCGACTGGTTGACGCCGCGGGTCCCGCGCACGCGCGGCCGCCGCACGCGGGTCTTCTCGAAGCCGGAGCCGAGGGCCATGTGCGCGACGGCGTTCTCGTCGAGCAGGCCGTTGTAGAAGATCCGCCCGGTCCGGCCGATGCGCGACGAGCGGTCGACGAGCGCGATCTCACCGAGCCGGTCCGCGTCGGGCGTCGCGGCGATATAGGCGGCGAGGAAGTCACGGTCGGACGCGCGCTTCGCCTCGAGCCTGACGAGCCGGCCGCGGCGGAACTCGCCCGCGAGGCCCTCGATCTCGCGACCGTGGAAGACGCGCGGCCGCGTGCAGCGGAACGTCCCCTCGGTCGCGGCCGCCTCGGGCGTCGTGAAGCACTCCTCGGTCGGGACGTTCATGGCGATCCTCCGGCCGTAGCCGTTGACCTCGCCGCCGCCGGCCCAGACGCCCTCCGGGTGCAGGCGCAGGTCGAGCCTCGTGCCGGGCGCGCGCACCTCGAGCCGTTCGAGCCCGAGCTTCGTCAGGCGCGCCGAGCGGCGGCGCAGCTCCGAGAGGTGCGCCGTCCAGCCCTTGTGGCCGGGCGGGTCGCCGGGCGCGATCCGGCAGAACGAGAGGATCTCGCGGGCGAGCTTCCGCTGAGCGTTCAGCGGCTCGAGCTCGGGGTAGACCTTCGAGGCCCAGTGCTCGGTCGGCCAAGGCGCGATCGTCGCACGGAACTTCCCCTCGCGGCGCGCCTTGGTGTACCAGGGCATCTTCGCCACGCGGCCCGCGACGTCTGCCGCGATTCGCTCGGGCGAGAGGTTCGCGAGCGCCTCCGGCTCCGAGTCTCCCGAGATCTGGGCAAGCGCCGTGGTCGGCTCGATCAGACCGCGCTGGTGAGCGAGCTGCCACGGTGCGACCTCGCCGATCGCGTCGTTTCGTGCGAGGCGGTAGCGCGCGGCTTGCACGCGAGGGTCGTCGCCCGAGACGTCCACGGTGCGGGCGCCGGCCCGGTAGGCGGCCTCGGTCAGCGCGACCGTGAGCTCCCGGTGCGCGGGGTCCGCTCGGATGATCAGGTCCTCGCCCCGACGGAAGTCGAGGCAGCCCTTGACGATCGTGTCCGCGTACCGGGCGAGCTCGCCCGGCTTCAGCACCTGCCGCATGCGACGAGGCTAATCGATTAGAAATACAGCGTGCGCGCAGCACGCATCACCGAGCTGGGGAAGCCGCCGGAGCTCGCGGAGGTCGACCAGCCGCGGTTCGGCGAGGGTCAGGCGCTCGTCGAGGTGCTGGCGGCCGGGCTCAACCCCGTGGACATCTCG
>DAISLG010000209.1:0-3921 GCA_036820565.1 Gaiellaceae bacterium
CCCGCTTCAACGCGCGTAACCCGGCCTTCGACGTGACCCCGGCCGACCTGATCTCGGCAATCGTGACCGAGGACGGCGTCCACCGCGCGCCCTACGCCGAGTCGCTGGCCGGCCGATGACCGTCGACGAGATCCTCGAGCGCTACCACTTCGACCGCGAGCTCCATGAGCGCCTCCGCGCCCGGGTCGCCGACGGCTCGCTCTCGCCCGAGAGCAATGTCGTGCGCGGCGAGATCGAGCCGCTCGAGGTGGTGCCGCTCGACAGCGGCGCCGAGCGCGAGGGGAAGGCGGCGATCGAGCGCGGCGAGGTGGCCGTCGCGATCCTGAACGGCGGCATGGCGACGCGCTTCGGCGGCCTCGTCAAGGGGATCGTGGAGGCGCACGGCGGCCGCAGCTTCCTCGAGTGGAAGCTCCTCGACGCGGAACGCTGGAACGCCCCCGCGGTCGTGATGACGAGCTTCGCGACGGACGCCGCGACCCGAGACTTCGTCACAGGCTGTTCCTTGGACGAGCCGGTGTTCTTCGCGCAGTCGGTCTCGCTGCGCCTGAACCCCGACGGGAGCCTGTTCGAGGAGGACGGGGAGCCGTCGCCGTACAGCCCCGGCCACGGCGACTTCGCCGACTCGATCCGCCGGACGGGGACGCTCGACGCGCTGCGCGAGCGGGGCATCCGCTACGTCGCGCTCTCGAACGTCGACAACCTGGGCGCGCGGCTCGATCCGCGCGTGATCGGCGCCCACATCGCGTCCGGTGCGCTGATGACGAGCGAGGCCGTGCGAAAGGAGCCGGGCGACGTCGGCGGCGCCCCGGTGCGCGTCGACGGGCGGCCGATGGTCGTCGAGGGCTTCCGCTTCCCGCCCGGGCTCGACCACGAGAGCCTGCCCGTCTTCAACACGAACACGTTCGTGTTCGGCGTCGAGGCGCTCGCGGAGCCGTGGCCGCTCACCTGGCTCTACGTCGAGAAGGAGGTCGACGGGCGGACGGCGGTGCAGCTCGAGACGCTCGTCAACGAGCTCTCCGCATTCGTCCCGACGAACTACGTCGAGGTGCCGCGCACCGGCCCGGAGCGGCGCTTCCTGCCGATCAAGGAGCCGGAGGACCTCGCGGCGGCGCAGGACGCCCTCGCGGAGATGTTGCAGAGCTGACACGAAGCGGGACGGTGTGTGGTCGTACGCTCGTGCCGTGCTCGATTTGCTCCTCCCGCAGCGCTGCCTCGGCTGCGGCGCGCCCGGCGCCTCGCTGTGCGCCTGCTGCCACCGGGGCCTGATCCGGCTCGGCGGACCGGGTTGCGCCCGCTGCGGGGCTCCGACCGTCTGGCAGGTGGAGCGGTGCCGCGAGTGCTCGGGACGGCGGGTCGCCTTCGCCTCGGCGCGAGCCGCCGTCGCCTACGACGAGACCGTGAAGCGAATCGTCTCCGCGTGGAAGGAGCGGGGTGTGCGCCGCATCGCTCCGCTCGCGGCCGGGCTCGTCGTCGAGACGCTCGCGGTGCCGGCCGCGGACGTCGTCACCTTCGTCCCGCCCGACGGCGACCGCAGCGTCAAGCGCGGCCACCACCCGGCCGGCCGGCTCGCGCGGGAGCTCGCCGCCCGCTGGGAGCTCCCGGTCGAATCCCTGCTCGCACGGACGCGCACGACCGCGCGGCAGCGCGGACTCCCGCTCGCCGAGCGGCGCCGGAACGTCCGCGGCGCGTTCGCGGCCCGCGGGTCGCCCGGACGCGTCGTGCTCGTCGACGACGTCTACACGAGCGGCGCCACGGTCTCGGCCGCCGCGAGCGCCCTCCGCCGTGCCGGCGCGCGGCGCGTGGACGTCGTCACGTTCGCGCGCGCCGTCCGCTAGATTCAGTGCGAGCTGACCCCCCACGAAGGAGGCGTCCATGCGACTTCAGGTCAAGGGCAAGAACGTGGAGGTCAGCACCGCGCTTCGAGAGTACGCCGAGGAGAAGCTCGGCAAGGTCGGGCGCCAGCTCGCCGAGGCGACCCAGGTCGAGGTCGAGCTCTCGCTCGAGAAGAATCCGTCGATCGCGGACAACCACATCGCCGAGGCGACGATCTGGACGAAGGGGCCGACGCTGCGCGCGCGCGAGGCCTCGTCCGACTATCGCGCCTCGATCGACCAGCTCGTGACGAAGCTGGAGCGCCAGGTGAAGAAATACCGGGACATGCGCGTCCGCGAGCCGCGCCGCCACGCGCCGCACCACGGCGTCGATTGAGCCTGTTCCGCCGGAAGGAGTCCCTGCACGAGAAGCTCGCGCGCGAGGGCGGGCTCGTCGAGACCGAGACCACCGCCGCGCCCTGGGACAAGGCGGGCATCCACGGCGTCGCTCGGCCGCGCCGCTGGGACGCGGTCGTCACGGCCGAGGCCGAGCTCGACGGCGACTCGGCGCGCTTCGTCGCCCTCCCGGACGGCTCGCTCCTCGTCGAGGAGGGGCCGGACGACGTCGCGCCGCTCGCGGAGGCCGTCGAGCGCGAGCTGAAGGCGCCGTACCGGGCCGAGGCGGTGCGGCGCGGAACGCGCACGTGGGCGGTCGCGGCCCGGCGGATCCAGGTCGTCGCCCTGCCCGGCGTCGAGGGCGAGGAGATCGGGCTCGCGCTGCGCGACGGGCAGCGCTCGCTCGTCGTCGACGGCAGCCGTGCGTTCGGCAGCGTTCCGGCCCTCGAGGAGCTCGGCTCCGACCCCTTCGCGGTCCAGGCGACGAGGCTCGACGGCGACCTCTTCGAGATCGAGTCGAGCCGCCTCTAACCGCTACCCTGTTTCGGATGTCCTCGGCCCTCGGCAGCTTCGAGAAGGTCCTCCGCGTCGGCGAGGGCCGGCGCATGAAGCGGATCGCCGAGCAGGCGGCCTACATCGCCACGCTCGAGCCCGATTTCCAGAAGCTCTCCGATGCGGAGCTCCAGGGGAAGACCGCCGAGTTCCGGCAGCGGCACGAGCACGGCGAGTCGCTCGAGGAGCTCCTGTTCGAGGCCTACGCCGCCGTGCGCGAGGCGCGCTGGCGCGGTTCGCAGCAGCGGATGTTCGACGTCCAGATGATGGGCGGGATCGTCCTCCACGAGGGCGACGTCGCCGAGATGAAGACCGGCGAGGGCAAGACCTTCGTCGCGAGCCTGGCCCTCTACCTGAACGCGATCCCGGGCGAGGGCGTCCACCTCGTCACCGTCAACGACTACCTCGCGAAGCGCGACGCCGAGTGGAACCGGCCGGTCTTCGAGCGCCTCGGGATGACGGTCGGCTGGATCGAGAACATGATGCCGTTCGACCGGCGCCGCGAGGCCTACGGCGCCGACATCACCTACGGCACGAACTCCGAGTTCGGTTTCGACTATCTGCGCGACAACATGGCCGTCTCGCTCGACGGGCTCGTCCAGCGCAGCCACTCGTACGCGATCGTGGACGAGGTCGACTCGATCCTGATCGACGAGGCGCGGACGCCGCTGATCATCTCCGGCGAGCCCGAGGTGGCGGCGCAGACCTACTACGACATGGCCCGGATCGCGAAGCAGCTCGTCGGCACGCCGCACCGCCCGGACGCGCCGAAGGGCGCCGAGATGGAGGGCGACTACGAGTACGAGGAGAAGCACAAGACCGTCGCCCCCGGCCCCGGCGCGATCGAGAAGGTCGAGCGCGCGATGCGGATCGACAACCTCTACTCCCCCGAGAACGTCCAGCTCGTCAACCACCTGATCCAGTCGCTGAAGGCGGAGTCGCTCTACCAGAGCGACGTCGACTACGTGATCCAGGACGGCGAGGTCAAGATCGTCGACGAGTTCACCGGCCGGATCATGGAGGGCCGCCGCTGGTCGGAGGGGCTTCACCAGGCGGTCGAGGCGAAGGAGGGCGTCGCGATCCAGGAGGAGCACGTCACGCTCGCGACGATCACGCTCCAGAACTACTTCCGCCTCTACGAGAAGCTCGCCGGGATGACCGG
>DAISLG010000210.1:0-3906 GCA_036820565.1 Gaiellaceae bacterium
GAGAGCGCGATCACGATCAGGTAGTCGAGGAAGAGCACCCACCCGGTCATGAAGCCGATCAGGTCGTTCGAGGCGCGCCGGACGAAGGTCGCGGCGCCGCCGGTCTCGGAGATCGCGGACGACGCCTCCGCGTAGGAGAGCGAGACGAGCAGGAAGAGCAAGCCGGCCGCGAGCAGGACGAACGGCGTGAAGCCGAGCGCGTAGAACGCGATGATCCCGAGCGCGAAGTAGATCGACGAGGCGACCTCGCCGTAGGCGACCGAGAAGAGCGCGGGCGCGTCGAGGACACGCTGGAGCGCGGGGAGCTTGCGGGCCACTAGCGTCCCCGCCCGAGGATGTAGAGCCGGCCGGCGCCGGCGACGAGGAAGAGCGCGCCGAGGAGGACGCCGACCGGCCGCCCGTGCCAGGCGCTGACGCCGAAGAGGACGGCGCCGACGCCGACGGTGAGCAGCGCGAGCCCGAGGGCGATCCCGCGGTAGGCGCTCATGCCGCGCGGCTCCCGGCGGCGACCATCACGCGGCAGTGCGCGTTCCGCAGGACGAAGTCGACCGTGTGCCCGAAGATGCGCTTGCTCCAGTTCCGCCGGTTGCGCGGCGCTCCGAGGACGACGATCTCCGCGTGGCGGCGGAGCGCCTCGTCGACGATCGCACGGCCCGCGTCGCGCGAGCGGACGAGCCGGTCGACGACGGTGACGCCGTAGCTCTCGCCGATCGCCCGCGCCTCGTCGAGCAGCTCGTCGGCGCGGATCACCTCGTCGGGCATGTCGGCGTCGAGCGGGAGCTCGAGCGGCACGACGATCACCCTGAGCGCGGCAATCGACGCGCGGCGCTCGGCGGCGAGCCGGCACGCGAGGACGACGGCCTCCTCCGACTCCGGCCCGTCGACGACGGGGACGAGGATCGAGCGGTACTCGAGCGCCGCCGCGGGGCCGATCACCGGCGGCAGCCGTAGCGTCTTCGTCAGCGGCTCGTGCAGCACGAAGCGCCGGTACGCGACGTAGCCGATCAGGCCGACGGCGATCCAGCCGAGACCGGCCCAGCGCGGCCCGGGCTTCTGGATCACGATCACGATCCACGCCGCCGCGGTGCCGAGCCCGCCGAGCACGGCGAAGAGCGGCACGTCGAAGCGCCCGAGCTGGAGGTTCGGCTTCGCCCGGAACAGCACCTCGTTCTCGCTCGGCTTCGCGCGCAGCGCGATCACGGAGACGTGCGCGATCGTGAACGAGAGCATCGCCCCGAACGCGTACATCTCGCCGAGGAAGCCGACCTTGCCCGGCAGCACGACGACGATCGAGACGAACCCGGCGAAGACGATCAGCGACAGCCAGGGCGTCTTGAAGCGCGGGTGCAGGCGACGGAAGACCTCGGGCAGCTGGCGGTGCGTCGCCATCGAGTAGGTGATCCGCGAGGCGCCGATCACGCCTGCGTTCGTCGCGATGAAGAGGATCGTCGCGGCGAGGATGCCGACGTAGATCTTCGCCGCCGTGAGGGTGAGCCCGTGCAGGCCGAGGTTCTCGACGACGCCGAGCACCGGGTCGTTCGCGAAGCCGCCGTGCTCGGGGCCGCAGCCGAGCAGCGTCTGGTAGTGGCCGCTGTTCGGCGGGCACGCCTTCGCGACCCGGTGGACGGGTAGCGCCGAGAGCGCGACGAGCGGCAGCGTGAAGTAGATGGCGAAGACGGCGCCGGCGACCCACGAGATCGAGCGCGGGATGTCGCGCGGCGGATCGCGGGCCTCCTCGGCGAGGTTCGAGACGGTCTCGATCCCCGTGTAGGCGATCATCGCGATCGGGATCGCGAGGAAGAAGTGCGACCAGGTCGGCGCGACGCCCCAGTGGATGTTCGCCGAGAGGACGAGGTGCGGGTTGAAGATCAGGACGAACCCGAGCAGCACGAGCAGGAGCTGGGTGGCGAAGTCGACGACCGCGAGGAAGATGTTCAGCTTCGCCGCCTCCTGGACACCGACGATGTTCAGCGCGACGAGGACCACGATCACCGCGACGCCGCCGATGATGTCCCACGGGTTGCGCTCGAGCGGCTCCCAGAAGATGCGCAGGTAGTGCGGGACGAAGAACGCCGAGATGGCGATCGTGATCACGTAGTTCAACATCTGGGCCCACGCCGCCACGAACGAGACGAGCTCGTTGAACGCGTGCCGGGCGAAGCTCGACGAGCCGCCCGCCTCCGGGAAGCGGACCGTCCCCTCCGCGTACGAGGCCGCCGTCGCCGCGAAGATCAGCCCGGAGATGACGAAGACGAGCGGCGTCAGCCCGAGCGCGACGCCGGCGACGAGGCCGAGCGCGTAGTAGATCGAGGAGCCGACGTTGCCGTATGCCGTGGCGAAGAGCGCCGGCGTGCCGAGGACGCGTTCGAGGCTCTGCTGCTTCCGCCTACGCCGTGGCACGTGCGGACTCTAGAGGGTTTGCCGTTGGCTAACCGTGGATCGAGACGATCAACGGGATGATCAGGATCGCGACGATGTTCGTGATCTTGATCATCGGGTTGATCGCGGGCCCGGCGGTGTCCTTGTACGGGTCGCCGACCGTGTCGCCGGTGACCGACGCGGCGTGGGCGTCGGAGCCCTTGCCGCCGAAGGCGCCGTCCTCGATCAGCTTCTTCGCGTTGTCCCAGGCGCCGCCGCCGGACGTCATCGAGATCGCGAGGAAGAGGCCGGTGACGATCGTCCCGATCAGCAGGCCGCCGAGCATCTTCGGGTTGATGATCCCGACGACGATCGGGAACACGATCGGGATCAGCGCCGGCAGGAGCATCGACTTGATCGCCGAGCCCGTCACGATCGAGACCGCGCGCGAGTAGTCGGGCCGCTCGGTGCCCTCCATGATCCCGGGGTGCTCGCGGAACTGGCGGCGCACCTCGGTCACGACCTCGCCGCCGACGCGGCCGACGGCCTGCATCGCGAGCGAGGAGAAGAGGAACGGCATCAGGCCGCCGACGAAGAGGCCGGCGATCACCCAGGAGTCGTTCAGGCTGAAGACCGTGGCGAGGCCCTGGTCCTTCAGGCCCGTCGTGTACGAGTCGAACAGGACGAGGGCGGCGAGCGCTGCCGAGCCGATCGCATAGCCCTTCGTGACCGCCTTCGTCGTGTTGCCGACCGCGTCGAGCGGGTCGGTGATCGCGCGGACGGACTCGTCCAGGTTCGCCATCTCGGCGATCCCGCCGGCGTTGTCCGTGACCGGGCCGTACGCGTCGAGTGCGACGATCAGGCCGGTCATCGAGAGCTGCGCCATCACGGCGACGCCGATCCCGTAGAGCCCGGCGAAGTGGTGCGCGATCAGGATCCCCGCGGCAAGCACGAGCACCGGCAGGGCGGTCGCCTGCATGCCGACGGCGAGGCCCTCGATGATGTTCGTCGCATGGCCGGTCTGCGAGCTCTTCGAGATCGCCTTGACCGGGTTCCAGCGCGTCCCCGTGTAGTACTCGGTGATCCCGACGAGCAGGAACGTGACGACGAGGCCGACGAGCGCCGAGAAGTAGAGGTCCTTGAAGCTGAAGTCGCCGCCGTCGAAGGCCATCGTGACGGGGATGAAGCCGATCGCAGACAGCACCGTCGCGACCGCGACCGCCTTGTAGAGCGCGTTCATGATCGAGCCGTTCTTGCCGACGCGGGCGAACCACGTGCCGATGATCGAGGAGAGGATCGAGATGCCGCCGATTGCGAGCGGGAAGACCGCGAGGTGGTTGGCCGGGAACGCGATCCCGAGCAGCATCACGGCGACGGCCGTGACGGCGTAGGTCTCGAACAGGTCGGCCGCCATGCCGGCGCAGTCGCCGACGTTGTCGCCGACGTTGTCCGCGATCACGGCCGGGTTGCGGGGGTCGTCCTCGGGGATGCCCGCCTCGATCTTCCCGACGAGGTCGGCGCCGACGTCGGCGGCCTTCGTGAAGATGC
>DAISLG010000211.1:0-3893 GCA_036820565.1 Gaiellaceae bacterium
AGAACGCGTGCATGTCCACGATCCTGATCGCGGTGCCCGCGGGCTCAATCAGAGAGCCGCGCTGATCGTCGACCCCCGCTGGCCCGCCGGCCTCCGGTGCGCACGCCGGCTGCGGCTCCGGCTCCCCGACCTCCCGATCGTGTGCGTGAGCGCCGACGAGCAGAGGACGGCGGCCGAGGAGCTCGGCGCGGCGTCCTCCCTCGTGATGCCCTTCCGCCTGGGAGAGCTCGAAGCGGCGGTCAACGGGGCCCTCCAGATCCATTGACCCCCAAACGGGCTACGCCTCACCGGCCCGAAAGATGCGTCGCTCGGCCCATGACCCGCGCCGCCCGGAGGCCGAGACATGGGGCATGACAGCAATCGCCCGCATCCTCGTCGCCGCCGCCGCCCTCGCTCTCGCAGCGCCGGCCGCCGCCGCGCCCTCCCGTTCGGCCCGCTCCGTCGCCGTCACCTCCGACGAGTCCGCGATCGTCGCCGCGATCAACGCGGTCCGCGCCACGCACGGGCTCGTCCCCGTCAAGCTCTCGACGCCGCTCACGGTCGTCGCCACCCAGCACTCGGAGGAGATGGCCGCCCGGGGGTACTTCGCCCACGAGTCGGCTGACGGCAGCACGTTCTGGAAGCGCGTTCAGCTCCGTTACGCGAGCGCGTCGTTCGGCTACTGGTCGACCGGCGAGAACCTCGTGTGGGCGAGCCCCGACCTCGACGCGCCGAAGGCGATCGACCTGTGGATGGCGAGCCCGGCCCACCGCGCGAACATCCTCGCCCGGCGCTGGCGCGAGATCGGGATCTCGCTGGTGCACGCCACCGCGGCGCCCGGCGTCTACAACGGGCTCGACGTCACGATCGTGACCACGGACTTCGGGGTCCGGCGCTTGCCCTCCTGACTACGCTTGGAGGCGTGGCCGTCCTGATCGCCTCCAATCTGCGCAAGGAGCTGGCGGGCGACCCGCTCTTCGACAGCGTCTCGTTCAAGGTCGAGCGCCGCGAGCGGCTTGCCCTCTCGGGGCCGAACGGCGCGGGCAAGACGACGCTCCTCCGCATCCTTGCCGGAGAGACGGAGATCCAGGGCGGCGAGCTCGCATTCGCGAAGGGCACGCGCGTCGCCCTCCACGACCAGCGCCCGCCCGCGGAGAGCGAGGCGACGCTGCGCGAGTACGTGCTGGCGGGCGCCGCCGACCTCGCCGCGATGGAAGCCGAGCTGCGCCGCCTGGAGGGCCTGATGGCGGGCGGCGAGTCCGACGACGCGACGCTCCGCCGCTACTCCGAGGCGCAGACACGGCTCGAGCATGCGGGCGGCTACGACTGGCGCGAGCGCGCCACGTCGGTCCTGCGCGGGCTCGGCTTCACCGACGACGACCTCGACCGCAGCCTCAGGACGTTCTCGGGCGGCGAGCTCACGCGCGCCTCGCTCGGCCGCGCGCTCGGCGCCGACCCCGACCTGCTGCTGCTCGACGAGCCGACGAACCATCTCGACATGGAGAGCCTCGAATGGCTCGAGAAGACGCTCTCGTCGATCGACGCGGCCGTCATCCTCGTCGCGCACGACCGCTGGTTCCTCGAGGCGACGACGACCGCCGTGCTCGAGCTCGATCGCGGCCGCTCGACCTACTTCCCCGGCACCTGGCACGTCTGGCGGGTCGAGAAGGCGGCGCGCGCGCAGGCGGCGGCGCGCTTCGCGGATCGCCAGGCCGAGGACATCGCGCGGCTCGAGCGCTTCGTCGCGCGCTTCCGCTACGGCACGAAGTCGAAGCAGGCGCAGTCCAAGCTCAAGCAGATCTCGCGGATCCGTGCCCAAGTCCACAGGACGGTGCCCCTCGCCGGCCGGCGCACGCTCGGCTTCGAGTTCCTCAAGCCCGCGCGGAGCGGCCGGACCGTGCTGGAGGTCCGAGACGTGAAGCTCGTGGCCGGCGACAAGGAGTTGCTCGACGACGTCACGTTCGCGCTCGAGCGCGGCGAGCACGTCGCCCTGGTCGGCCCGAACGGCGCGGGCAAGACGACGCTGATCGAGGCGCTCCTCGGGATGCGGCCGCCGCTCGCCGGCACCGCCCGGACGGGCCACGGCGTCGAGGTCGCCTACTTCTCCCAGCACGAGGTCGAGCTCGACGAGCGGGGCAGCGTGCTCGAGTGCGCGATGGGTGCGACCGGCCTGAAGCGGACCGATGCGCAGGCCCTGCTCGGCCGCTTCCTCTTCTCCGGCTGGGACGAGCACGAGAAGCGCGTCGCCGTGCTCTCGGGCGGTGAGCGCCGCCGGCTCGCGCTCGCGCTGACCGTCGCCTCGGGCGCCAACTTCCTCGTGCTGGACGAGCCGACGAACCATCTCGACCTGGAGAGCCGTGAGGCGCTCGAGGCGGCGCTGGAGGCCTTCCCCGGGACGATCCTGCTCGTCTCGCACGACCGCGCCCTGCTCGACGCCGTCGCGGAGCGCATCCTCGCGATCGAGGACGTCCGGATCCGCTCCTACACGGGCGGCTGGGCCGATTACCTTCGCGCGCGCGCGCGAGAGGAGGAGCCGCCGCCGCGCCCGGAGCCGAAGCAGAAGAAGCCCGCGCGCCCGCGCGCCCCGCGCCCGAGCCCGCTCGAGCTCGTCGAGGCGGAGATCGCACGGCAGGAGGAGAAGGTCGCGGAGCTCGAGCGGCGGCTCGCCGAGGACTGGAGCGACGTGGCGACGCTCGCCGCCCACCGGGAGGCGCGCGAGGACCTCCAGGCGCTGCTCTCCCGCTGGGAGGAGTTGTTCGAGCCTCAGGCGACCCCCTAGCCAGACGGGGAGTGGTCGCCAATACTCACAGGGTGGTGGCGGCACCCTCGACGAGCACGCCGAGACTGGTCCTGCGCTTCGCTGTCTACGCGGGCGTGGCGCTCGTGCTCGCGGTCGGCGCGGGCCTGCTGCTCGTCCGGCACAACGCGACACAGCGCGCGCAGGACCGCCTCCGCGTCGAGGCGGCGTCGGTCTCGACGCGGCTCGGCCAGGACGACCTCGCGCGCGGCGCGTTCAACTGGCCGCGGCCCTCGACCGCCGCGGCCGACGACCTCCAGACGTTCCTCGACGACTTCTTCGACCCCGTCCTCCTGACCGGAGACCTCCACGTCACGCTGTTCGCGCCCGACGGGACCGTGACGTACTCGCGCGACCGCGCGCTCGTCGGGAGCATGGGCGACCCCGCAATGCTCCGCCGCGCGCTGGCCGGCCGCTCGGCCGTCCGCACGACCCAGGAGCCGTCGCTCGGCAAGCAGCTCGAGTCCTGGGTGCCCGTCTACTGGAAGCTCGCGCCCGACCGCCCGCGCGGCGTGCTGCGCGTCTCGCGCGACTACGGCCCCGTCGCAAGCGAGATCCGGCAGGACTTCTACGTCCACGCCGGCGCGCTGACCGCCGCTCTGCTGCTGCTCTACCTGGCGCTCGTGCCGATCATGCGCCGCGTGACCCGGGCGCTCGTGCGCACCCTCGCCGAGCGCGAGCGGCTCGCGGCGATCGTCGAGACCTCGAACGACGCGATCGTCGGGAAGAGCCTCGACGGGATCGTCTGGACCTGGAACAGGGGTGCCCAGGAGATCTACGGCTACACCGCCGAGGAGATCGTGGGGCGCTCGATCTACATGCTGCTCCCGTCCGGGCGCGACGACGTCGAGGCGCCGCCCGAGCAGCGTCAGCACGTCGATCTCGTCCGCAGCGTCCACGTCCGCAAGGACGGCGAGCTGATCGACGTCTCGGTGACGATCTCGCCGATCCGCGACGCGAAGGGCACGCTGATCGGCGCTTCGATGATCGCCCGCGACGTGACCGAGTTGAAGCACCTCGAGGAGGAGCTCCGCGAGGCGCACCGCCAGGAGGCGATCGGCAAGCTCGCCACCGGGATCGCTCGCGACGTCGAGAGCCTGCTCGCCCGGATCGAGGA
>DAISLG010000212.1:0-3884 GCA_036820565.1 Gaiellaceae bacterium
AGAGGTCCTGCGAGGCGAGGATCCGCGGCGCCGACGCCGAGGCGGGTGCTGCGAGCGCGACCAGCGCGGCAAGGAGGAGCAGCCTCTTCAAGCCTTCATCTTGCCGGTATCGTGGCCGCGCGATGAGCGACTACGTCTACACGATGTACCGGGCCGACAAGTTCTACGGCCCCGAGCGGCAGGTGCTCTCGAACATCTCGCTGTCGTTCCTGCCCGGGGCGAAGATCGGCGTGCTCGGCCCGAACGGCGCCGGCAAGTCGACGCTGCTCAAGATCATGGCCGGGCTCGACGAGCCCTCGAGCGGCGTCGCGGAGCTCTCCCCGGGTGCCACGGTCGGCTTCCTCTCGCAGGAGCCCGACCTCGACCCGGCGAAGGACGTGCGTGCCAACGTCGAGGACGGGGTCCGCGCGATGCGCGACCTGCTCGACCGCTACAACGAGATCTCCGCGAAGTTCGCCGAGCCCGACGTCGACTTCGACGCGCTGCTCACCGAGCAGGGGCGCGTGCAGGAGCAGATCGACCGCCACGACGTCTGGGCGCTCGACGCGACCCTCGACCGGGCGATGGACGCGCTGCGGCTCCCGCCCGGCGACCAGGACGTCGAGACGCTCTCGGGCGGCGAGCGGCGGCGCGTGGCGCTCTGCCGTCTCTTGCTCTCCTCGCCCGACCTGCTGCTCCTGGACGAGCCGACGAACCACCTCGACGCCGAGTCGGTCGCCTGGCTCGAGCGCTTCCTCGCCGACTACAAGGGCACGGTCGTCGCCGTCACCCACGACCGCTACTTCCTCGACAACGTCGCCGGCTGGATCCTCGAGCTCGACCGCGGCAAGGGGATCCCGTTCCAGGGCAACTACTCCTCCTGGCTCGAGCAGAAGCAGGCGCGGCTCGCGGTCGAGGAGAAGACGGAGTCGGCCCGCCGGCGCACGCTCGCGCGCGAGCTCGAGTGGGTGCGCATGAGCCCGAAGGCGCGCCACGACAAGTCGAAGGCGCGGCTCGGCGCCTACGAGAAGATGCTGGACGAGGAGCAGAACGTGAAGCTCGACCGGGTCGAGATCCACATCCCGCCCGGGCCGCGGCTGGGCGACGTCGTCGTCGAGGCCGAGGGCGTGCGCAAGGGCTTCGGCGACCGCCTGCTCGTCGAGGACCTGAGCTTCTCGCTGCCCCCGAACGGGATCGTCGGCGTGATCGGTCCGAACGGCGCCGGCAAGACGACGCTCTTCCGGATGATCTCGGGCGAGGAGGCCCCGGACGCCGGCGAGCTGCGCCTCGGCGACACAGTGCAGCTCGCCTACGTCGACCAGTCGCGCGGCAGCCTCGACCCGGCGAACACGGTCTGGAAGGAGATCTCGGGCAATCAGGACGTGATCCAGCTCGGCAAGCGGGAGCTCAACTCGCGCCAGTACACGTCGTGGTTCAACTTCCGCGGCGCCGACCAGCAGAAGAAGGTCGCGAACCTCTCCGGCGGAGAGCGCAACCGCGTCCACCTCGCGAAGGTGCTCCGCTCCGGCGGCAACCTGCTCCTCCTCGACGAGCCGACGAACGATCTCGACGTGGACACCCTCCGCGCGCTGGAGGACGCCCTGCTCGACTTCGCCGGCTGCGCCGTCGTGATCACCCACGACCGCTGGTTCCTCGACCGCGTCGCGACCCACATCCTCGCCTTCGAGGGCGACAGCCAGACGACGTGGTTCGAGGGCACGTGGGGCGAGTACGCCGCCTGGGTGACCGAGACGCGCGGCCCCGAGGCACTCGAGCCGCACCGGATCAAGTACAAGCCGCTCGTGCGGGCGTGACCCCGCGGTTGCGCCAGGCGCGACTCTAGCCCTGCGGGATGCGAGCTTCGAGCGCCGCGCCCAGCGCCTCGCGCACGGGCTCGAGCTCGATGCGGTCGAGGACGTCCTGGAAGAAGCCGCGGACGATCAGCCGCTCCGCCTCACTCCGCGGCAGGCCGCGCGTCATCAGGTAGAAGAGCTGCTCGCGGTCGACACGGCCGAGGGTCGCGCCGTGGGTGCAGCGGACGTCGTTGGCCATGATCTCGAGACCCGGGATCGAGTCGGCATGGGCCGTGGGCGACAGGAGGAGGTTCCGGTTCTCCTGGTAGGCGTTCGTCTTCTGCGCCTCGGGCTCGACGCGGATCATCCCGCGCCAGACGGCGGTCGCGTTCTCGCGCAGGGCTCCCTTGAAGGCGAAGTCGGACTCGGTGTTCGGGGCCATGTGCTCTTGGAAGGTGTCGTAGTCCAGGTGCTGGTCGCCGTCGGCGAAGTACGCACCCGTCACGCGCGACGTCGCGCCCGGGCCGGCGAGGTCGTTCTGGATCCGGATCTTGCCCTTCTTCGAGCCGAATCCGCCGGCGACCCAGTCGAGCTCGGCGTCGCGCTCGACGCGCGCGTGGTGCGACGCGAAGTGCCACGTCTGCTGCGAGTAGTTCTGAAGCGAGACGTACTCGAGCTTCGCGCCGTCGCCGACGAAGAGCTCGCAGACGGCGTTCGAATAGCCCGAGACCTCGGGGCCGGCCGAGGCGTACTCCTCGATCAGCGAGAACCGCGACTGCGGCTCCGCGACCACGAGCAGGCGCCAGAAGAGCGAGCCGCCGTCGACCGAGTTCGCGATCCGGACGTACAGGGGCTTGTCGAGGACGACGCCCTTCGGGACGACGACGAGCAGGCCGTGCTCCCACAGCGCCGCGTTGTGCGCCGCGAACTTCTCGGTCGGCGGGACGAGCTCGCCGAGCCGCGGGTGATCCTCGAGTCGAGCGAAGGTGATGCCCTCGGGCGCATTCTCGATCTCGATCCCCGACTCGGTCACCGTCGCGAGGGCGGACACCTCGATGTCGAGCATTCGCTCGGGGACGACCGGCTCGCCGGTCGCGGCGAACGCGTCCGGGTCGAACCCGCGCAGGTCGGTGAAGCGCCACGACTCCTCGGTCTTCGTGGGGAGCGGGAGGGCGCGGTAGTTCTCGAGCAGGTCAGTCCGCATAGCGGCGGTGCAGCATCAGCGAGTTGCCCTCGGGGTCATGGAAGAACGCCATGTGGCAGACGCCGGTGTCGAGGATCTCGCCCTGGAACTCGACGCCCGACTCTTCGAGCTTCCGCCGCGCCTCGGCGACGTCCGGGACGCGCAGGGCGATCGGGCTCGTGTGCGGCCCGAACTCGCCGCCCATCTTCGTCGGATCGACCAGGTAGAGGCTGACGTTGCCGGTCGGGAACTCCGGGAAGCCGCCGGCCGGCCCGGGGGTACGCGGAATGCCGAGCGTGTGCTCGTAGAACGCCGTCGCCCGCTCCATGTCCTGAACCGGCACCGAGACGAAGTCGGTGCGCTCGACCTCGATCAACCGACCGAGCCCTCCATCTGCAGCTGGATCAGACGGTTCATCTCGACCGCGTACTCGAGCGGGAGCTCCTTCGTGATCGGCTCGACGAAGCCGGAGACGATCATCGCGGAGGCCTCGGACTCGGAGAGGCCGCGGCTCATCAGGTAGAAGAGCTGCTCCTCGCCGATCTTCGACACCGTCGCCTCGTGCCCGATGTCGACCTCGTTCTCGGAGATCGTGATGTACGGGTACGTGTCGGAGCGCGAGTCCTCGTCGAGGATCAGCGCGTCGCAGACGACCTTCGACTTCGAGCCGACCGCCCCCTTCGCCACCTCGAGCAGGCCGCGGTAGCCCGCGCGCCCACCATCCTTCGAGATCGACTTCGACGTGATCACGGAGGTCGTGTTCGGCGCGACGTGGACGCACTTGCCGCCCGCGTCCTGATGCTGGCCCTTGCCGGCGAACGCGATCGAGAGCACCTCGCCGTGGGCCCTTTCGCCCATCAGCCAGATCGCCGGGTACTTCATCGTCAGCTTCGAGCCGAGGTTGCCGTCGACCCACTCCATCGTCGCGT
>DAISLG010000213.1:0-3864 GCA_036820565.1 Gaiellaceae bacterium
CCCGCGGGAACGCGTCCCAGCCGGGATAGACGGCGGCGTCGCCCAGCTCCTCCTCGATCCGCAGGAGCTGGTTGTACTTGGCGACGCGGTCCGAGCGCGACGGCGCGCCCGTCTTGATCTGGCCGACGTTCGTCGCGACGGCGAGGTCGGCGATCGTCGTGTCCTCGGTCTCGCCGGAGCGGTGCGACATGACGGCGTTGTAGCCGTTGGCCCGGGCGAGCTCGATCGTCTCGAGCGTCTCCGTGAGCGTGCCGATCTGGTTCACCTTGATCAGGATCGCGTTCGCGACGCCCTGGTCGATCCCGCGCCGGAGGCGCTCGACGTTCGTGACGAACAGGTCGTCGCCGACGAGTTGCACGCGATCGCCCAGGCGGTCGGTCAGCGCCTTCCAGGCCCCCCACTCGTCCTCGCCGAGCGGATCCTCGAGCGAGACGATCGGGAAGCGGTCGGCGAAGCCCTTGTACATGTCGATCATGCCGTCGCCGTCGAGGATCCGGCCCTCGCCCTCGAGGTGGTAGCCGCCGTCGCGGTAGAACTCCGTCGCAGCCGGGTCGAGCGCGATCCCGATCCGGTCGCGGTGGCCGCTCCGCTCGGCCGCCTCGAGCACCACCTCGATCGCCGACTCGGTCGACGGCAGGTCCGGGGCGAAGCCGCCCTCGTCGCCGACCGCGGTCGCGAGGCCGCGCTCGTGCAGGACCTCCTTCAGCGTGTGAAAGACCTCGGCGGCAACGCGCAGGCCCTCCGAGAACGTGTCGGCGCCGCCCGGGACGAGCATGAACTCCTGAAGGTCGATCGAGTTCTGGGCGTGGACGCCGCCGTTGATCACGTTCAGCATCGGGACAGGGAGGGTGCGGGCGCCGACGCCGCCGACCCAGCGGTAGAGCGGCTGGCCGGCCTCGAGCGAGGCCGCTCGCGCGACGGCGAGCGACGTGCCGAGGATCGCGTTCGCGCCGAGGCGGGCCTTGTTCGCCGTCCCGTCGAGCTCGATCAGCGTCGCGTCGAGGCCGGACTGGTCCTCGGCGCTGCGGCCCTCGATCGCCTTCGCGATCTCCGTCTCCACGTTGCGGACGGCCTGCGAGACGCCCTTCCCGCCCCAGGCGCGCGCGTCGCCGTCCCGCAGCTCCACGGCCTCGTGCTCCCCGGTCGAGGCGCCGGACGGGACCGCGGCGCGGCCGACGACGCCGGACTCGAGCCCGACCTCGACCTCGACGGTCGGGTTGCCGCGCGAATCGAGGATCTGGCGGGCGCGAGTCGACGTGATCTTCATTCGGACTCCTTGGCGAGGTCGTAGAGGCGGTCCTGCTCGTCGAGCGGCAGGGTCGAGAAGGTTCCCCCGGCGAGCTCGTCGGCCCGTTCCACGCGGGCGACGAAGCGCTTCGTCGCGCGGCGCAGCTCGAGCTCCGGGTCGGCGTTCAGACGCCGGGCGACATTGACCGCCGCGAAGAGGACGTCGCCGAGCTCGTCGGCCTGGCGCGGGTCGGGGGGCGTCTCGGGCCGCGGATCCTCGTCGCGCAACTCCGCCTTCAGCTCGCGCAGCTCGTCCTCGAGATCGGCGAACGCACCGTCGACGTCCGGGTACTCGAACCCGACCGCGGCGGCGCGCCGCTGCACTTTGCGCGCGTGGAGCAGGCCGGGGAGCGACTCGGGCACGTCGTGGAAGATCCCCTCGCGCCCCTCCTGCGCGCGCTTGATCGACTCCCAGTTCGAGCGGACGCGCTCCGCCGTGCCCGCCTCGACCTCGCCGAACACATGCGGGTGGCGGCGGACGAGCTTCTCGTGGATCAGGCGCGCCGCGGCCTCGAGGTCGCCGGCTCCGCGCTCGTCGAGCAGGAGCGCGAGGAAGTAGACCTGGAAGAGCAGGTCGCCGAGCTCGTCGAGGAGCTTGCCGTCATCGCCCGAGAGCGCCGCGTCGGCGACCTCGTAGGCCTCCTCCACGGTGTGCGGGACGATCGTCGCCACCGTCTGCTCTCGGTCCCAGGGGCAGTCTCGGCGAAGGCGTTCGGTCAGCTGCTGGAGCTCGAGCAGAGCAGCCGCGAGAGCCACCCCGCTACTTGGTGGTCGTGGCGGCTGTCGACGTGGTGCCCGTCGACGGCGGCGCGTATCCGACCTGGTAGCGCACCTTCTTCGAGAACTGCTTCTCGGTGTCGTTCACCCAGGTCGTCATCGCCTCGTTCTTCTTCGTCTGGAGGAGCTGCTGCTTGATCGAGTCCTTGACCTGCGCCTCGGGCGTCGTCTTCGCCGGGTGCACAGCGGAGAGCGCCTGGATCACGTGCCAGCCGTATTGCGTGTGCACCGGCTTCGAGAGCTCGTTCGTCTTGAGCGAGAAGGCGACCTTGTCGAACGGCGGGACGGTCTGGCCCTTCCGGACGGTCAGCTTGCCGCCGTTCGCCTTCGAGCCGGGATCCTGGGAGTACTGCTTCGCGAGCTTCGCGAAGTCCGCGCCGCCCTTGAGCTGCTTGTAGATCTTGTCGGCGAGCGCCTTCGACTTGACGAGGATGTGCCGGACGTCGCGCGACTGCGGCTGCGCGTAGAGCTGCGGGTGCTGGGCGTAGTAGTCGTGCACGTCCGAGTCCGACACCTTGACGTCGGCGGTGACCTTCTTGAACACGGCCTCGCTGATCAGCTGCGCCTTGATGTCGTTGCGGACCTGCGCGTCGGTGAGGCCCTGCTTCTCGAGCTGCTGCTTGTAGCGCTTCTCGCTGCCCTGGAAGTACTGCTTCTTGATCTGCGCGAGACGGTCGTCGACCTTCTTGTCCTTGATCTCGATGCCGAGATCCTTCGCCTTCTCCTCGCGCTCGGCCTGCTGGACGAGCAGCGTGACCGCCTGGTTCTTGATCGTGGCGAAGTCGGAGCTCCCCGCCTTCGGGAAGGGGCGAGCCTGCTGCTTGAAGCTGCGCTCGGCCTGCGCGACGAGCGCGTCGTACTGCGTCTTGTCGATATGGGTGCCGCCGACGACGGCCACGTCGGTCTTCTTGACCTTCGCGGTGCCGCCACCGCAGCCCGCGAGCAGCGCCGCGAGGCAGATCGGGATCAGGAGAAAACGGAGGGTTCTCATAGAAAAGCGCCAGTCAAGCCGCCTGGCGCGCGCCGAGTATAGCATCGACGAGCCGCAGCGCTCCACCGAAATCGTCGTCCCTGAGACTGACCTCGCGCTTCGCGACGGTGTAGACCGCCGTGTCGAGCTCGCCGCGCAGGTCGCGGAGCTCGTCCGAGCCGAGCACGAGCGGGCCGACGGTGGCGCGGCCAGCCCGGAAGACGAGGTAGTCGGCGCCCAGGCGCGCGAGCTTGAGCTTCGCCTCCTGGATCGCGAACAGGTTCTGGACGGGCTCCGGGAGCGGGCCGTAGCGATCCTCGGTCGAGGCCTGGAGCTCGCGCAGCTCGTCCTCGGCCTCGGCGAGGGCGAGCCGCCGGTGCAGGTCGATCTTGAGCGCCTCGGAGCCGATGTAGGCCGCCGGCACGAACGCGTCGATGCGGGCGTCGACCCGGACCGGACGGGCGATCGCGCGCCGCCGGCCCGACAGCTCGGCGACCGCCTCGTGCAGCATCTCGACGTAGAGCTCGAACCCGAGCGCCGCCACGTGCCCGGACTGCTCCGCGCCGAGCAGGTCGCCGGCGCCGCGGATCTCGAGGTCGCGCATCGCGATCGCGAAGCCGGCGCCGAGCTCGGTGTGGTCGGCGAGCGTCGAGAGGCGCGCCTTCGCCTCGGGCGTCAGCTCGGTCGCGTCCGGGTAGAAGAGGTAGGCGTGCGCGAGCTGGTCCGAGCGGCCGACCCGCCCGCGGATCTGGTAGAGCTGCGAGAGGCCGAGGGTGTCGGCACGCTCGACGATCAGCGTGTTCGCCTGCGGGATGTCGAGGCCCGACTCG
>DAISLG010000214.1:0-3731 GCA_036820565.1 Gaiellaceae bacterium
GGCGATGAACACGGGCCACGAGGGCTCGCTCACGACGATCCACGCGAACTCGCCGCGGGACGCGCTCTCCCGGCTCGAGACACTCGTCCTCACCGGCGGGATCGACCTGCCGTTGCGGGCGATCCGCGAGCAGATCGCGAGTGCCTTCGACGTGCTCATCCAGATCCAGCGGCTCGTTGACGGCTCGCGGCGGATCACGCACGTGACCGAGGTGCTCCGGATGGAGTCCGACGTGATCACGCTCCAGGACATCTTCGTCGCGAAGCCGCCGGAGGAGGACGGAGGCTTCAGCCGCGCCGCCCGGCTCCTCGGTCCTCTCGCCTGCTCGGGGCTGAAGCCGCACTTCCTCGAGAGGCTGGCCGCGAACAACGTCGTCCTGCCGCCGAACTTCTTCGGTGCCGACGAGGAGATCACCGGCCGCCAGGCCACGTTCGGGGCGTTCCAGTGAGGCGAAGTACCAGTCTGTTGCTTGGCGCGATGGTCGGGGTCGTCGCGGTGGTTCCGGCCCAGGCCGGCGTGCGCGTCAAGGCCGTCGACCTCTCCGGGTACCCGAAGGTGCGGGTCAGCGTCGTCACCTCCGGGCGCACCGGCCGGCCCTTCGTCGCCGAGAACGGCCGGCACGTCGCCGGGGTGTCGGGGCAGAACCTCGGCGACACGAAGAGCGTCGTCCTCGCGGTCGACCGCTCGCAGTCGATGCGCGGTGCCTCGTTCACGGACGCGGCCGTGGCCGCGCGCTCCTTCGTCGCGGCAAAGGGGGGCGGCGACCGGGTCGAGCTCGTCGCCTTCGGCCGCCGTGCCTACGCCTACACCCGCTTCTCGTCGTCGACGACGGACGCCGACACGGCGCTCCGGGCCCTGACGGTCGACGGTCGCTCCGGTACGGCGCTCTACGACGCGATCGTGCTGTCGGCCCGCGCGCTCGCGCGCGAGGACCTGCCGGGCCGCGTGATCATCGTGCTGACGGACGGCCGCGACGTCTCGAGCGCGAACACGCTCCCCGACGCGGTGCGGGCCGCCCACGACGCCGGCGCCGCCGTCTACCCGATCGCGATCGCCGGGCCAGACTTCTCGGAGGCGCCGCTCCGCACGCTCGCGGGAGCGACCGGTGGCACGTATTACCGCGCAGCGCGGAGCGGCGTCCTCTCCGAGATCTACGCGCGGATCGCCCGCGAGCTGGCCCGGACGTGGCGGATCGAGTACGTCACTGCCGCGCGGCCCGGAGACCGCCTCGACATCGCCGCGTCGGTGGACGGCGTCGGAACGGGGCGCGGGGCGTCGGTCGTCCCCGGCGCGTCGGCCGGGCCCGTGCCTCCCACCGGACCCAGCGTGGTCTACCGCAGCGGGGTCGGCGCGGTCGTCGTCGGGCTCGCCGCAGGCGTCCTTGTCCTGCTCGCGCTCGCCTTCCTGCTTCAAGCGCCGCAGGGAGCGCGGCTCCGCCGCCGGATCGATCCGCACCTCGGCGAGGCCGGCCGCAGCAAGCGCAACCGCAAGGCCGAGGGCCGCGCAGCGTTTCAGCAGCTCGCGCACGCCACCGAGCGGGCCTTCGGAAACCTCCGCCAGTGGCGCGCCGTCGAGCGGCTGCTCGAGCGCGCGGACCTTCCCCTGAAGGCGGCCGAGCTGCTCTGGATCGCGGCCGGCTCGGGCTTCGTCCTCGCCTTCTTCGCCGCCGTCAGCGGCCGCGGCCCGTTCCTGATCCTGCTCTCGCTGGCCACGGGCGCGCTCGTCCCCGTCGGCTTCGTCTGGTTCAAGGCGAAGAAACGGCTGAAGGCGTTCGAGAACCAGCTGCCCGACCTGCTGATCACGCTCGCCGCGGCGCTGAAGGCGGGCCACAGCTTCCGGCAGGGGATCCAGACGATCGTCGACGAGGGCCAGCAGCCCGCCTCGACGGAGTTCAAGCGCGTGCTCACCGAGACGCGGCTCGGCCGCCCGATGGACGAGGCGCTCGACGACATGTCCGCGCGGGTCGGCTCGAAGAACCTCCACTTCGTGATCACCGCGGTCGCGATCCAGCGGCAGGTCGGCGGCTCGCTCGCCGGGCTCTTCGACATGGTCGCCGAGGCGGTGCGCCAGCGCCAGCAGTTCGTGCGCAAGATCAAGTCGCTGACGTCGATGGGGCGGATGTCCGCCTACACCCTCGTCGGCCTCCCGTTCTTCGTCGCCGGCGCGGCGACGCTCGTCAACCACACGTACATGACGCCCCTGTGGGAGACACAGACCGGGCACAAGCTGCTCGCCCTCGGCTTCGTGATGATGGCCTTGGGCTCGGCCGTGCTGAAGAAGATCGTCTCCTTCAAAGGGTGATGCCGATGCTCCTCGTCCTCGCACTCGTGCTGCTCGCCGCCGCCGCCTATCTCGCCGGCGAGGTCGTCACGCTGCCCGCGCGCCAGCGCCATGCGTCGGTCCGCCGGGCCGCCACCTACGGCCGGGCCCGCCGCACGGCGAGCGCGCTCGACCGGATGCGCTTCCGCGACCGCGTCCTCAGCCCGATGAGCTACGCGCTCGCGCGCGGGACACTGCGGCTCAATCCGAAGGCGACGACCGAGTCGATCGCGCTGAAGCTGCTCGGCGCGGGGCTGGGCCGCAAGGTCTCGCCGCAGACCTTCCTCGCGGCCAAAGGCGCCTGTGCCGGCGGCGGCGCCCTGCTCGGCCTCGTACTCGGGATCGCGTCGTCGGGAGCCGGCGCCGGCTTCTTCCTGCTCCTCGCGTGCGCGGCGCCCGGCTTCTTCGTCCCCGACCTGCTCGTCACGGCGAAGGCGCGCTCGCGACGCGAGGCGATCAAGGCCGAGTTGCCGGACGCGCTCGACCTCCTGGCCGTCTGCGTCGAGGCCGGGCTGGGCTTCGACGGGGCGATTGCGAAGCTGACCGAGCACATGGCGGGCCCGCTCGCAGACGAGCTCGGCCTGACGCTCGGCGAGATGCGGATCGGCGAGAGCCGCCAGGACGCGCTGAAGAAGTTCGCGGCGCGCGTCGCGACCCCCGAGATCGCCGCGTTCACCCGCTCGATCATCCAGGCCGATCAGCTCGGCATCTCGCTCGGGCGGATCCTGCGTGTCCAGGCCGCCGACACGCGCCTGCGCCGGCAGTACGCGGCGGAGGAGAAGGCGATGAAGGCGCCGATCAAGATGCTGTTCCCGACCGTGCTCTTCATCTTCCCGGCGATGTTCATCGTCATCCTCGGGCCGGCGATGCTCCAGCTCGCGAAGGTGTTCTAGTGCCGGTGGAGACCGAGAAGGGCTTCGGCACCGGCCTGCGCGCACAGCTCGAGCGCCGTAACGGCGAGCCCGCGAGCGTCTCCGAGGCGATCGCCCCGCCGCCCGAAGCCGAGCCCGAGGCGGCTCCAAGGAACAGTCCGGTTATTGGGGAGCCGGATGCGGACGTCGAGGCCCTGCGCCTCGAGCTCGCCACGTCGCTCGCGCGGGAGCAGGATCTCCGCGGGGCGCTCGCCGAGCAGGTCGAGGCCTACGAGCGCGAGCTCAACTCCGACCGCGACATCGCCCTCCGGGCCGCCGAGCTCGAGCAGCGCGCGATCAGGCTCGGGGCGGCGGAAACCTCGGTCGAGGAGCGGGAGCGCCGGGTCGCCGACCAGGCCGATGCCCTGAGCGCCGAGCAGGAGCGCCTCTCGGACCTCGCGGTCGAGCTCGCCGCCCAGGAGGCGCGCGCGAATGACGCAGAGCAGTACGTCGAGGTGAAGGTGCGCGAGCTGAAGGCCGGCGACGACGAGCGGGCGAAGG